>NZ_JAWDJI010000135.1:0-26006 GCF_032465655.1 Paenibacillus sp. 3LSP
GATCTGCCGCATAATTTTCTCGATTCTTTGTGTCTACTCTATTGACAGAGGTACACTCCATCCCCTTCCTCCTCATCATCCTTCTCACCGTCATCTTCCTGACCATCCTCATCCGCATCCTCATTCTCACTCTCTTCCCCATCCTCCATTCCTAACGCGCGCTACTCCCATGGCGACACGACGGCCGGTCAGGCCACATGCTCCACTCCCATCCAAGCAACAATCGATTCATACCGTGTTCCTCCATCGATTTCTTGCCTATCTGAGCGAAGGGGATAATCATGTAAAGGACCCCGGCAGAGAATATCACCACAATCCATTTACATTATTTTGAAAAAGTGATATCATATAAATATCAATTTAATATGTGAAGGAGTGTCGCTTCATATGAAAGAAAAAGAAATTTCATGCCTAAACGGTTTTGTCGCCCTGTTGTTTATGTTCGGATTTATTGCGTTGGGGGGATTTCTCGTCACGTTAAGTGATGTCGTTCCTGTGGCAGGCGGTGTGCTCTCCTTCGTCATCGCCTTCGTGCTGTTAACCGGACTGACGATCGTACAACCGAACCAAGCAGCCGTTATCACCTTTTTCGGGCGCTACCTGGGTGTAATCCGCAAGAGCGGCTTCTATCTAGCCGTCCCGTTCTCAACTCGCAAAAAAGTTTCGTTGCGTGTTCGCAACTTCAACAGCGCTAAGCTGAAAGTTAACGATGTCAAAGGGAACCCGATCGAAATCGCCACTGTCGTGGTATTTTCGGTAGTCGACTCCGCGAAAGCACTCTTTGAAGTGGATGAATATGAAACCTTTGTAGAAATTCAGAGCGAAGCTGCACTGCGCCACGTCGCCAGCAAATATCCGTACGATCAACTGGACGACTCCGAAACTGGCTTCTCCCTGCGCGCCAATACGGAAGAGATTGCGCTGGAGCTCACCAGCGAATTGCAGAACCGTCTGGCCATCGCCGGGGTTAAAGTCATTGAGTCGCGCCTGACGCATCTGGCCTACTCGACCGAAATCGCAAGTGCGATGCTGCAACGTCAACAAGCCGAAGCGATCATCGCCGCCCGCGAGAAAATCGTTGACGGCGCCGTCACCATGGTTCAAATGGCAATTGAACGGCTGCAAGCCGGTCAAGTCGTGGAGCTGGATGACGAACGCAAAGCCGCTATGATAAACAACCTGCTTGTCGCTGTCGTCTCCGACCGTTCCGTCCAGCCGGTCATCAATACTAGCACGTTGTATTAATTAGGGGCATCCATTCACGATGGCCAGCAAAAAGAGCTTCCCACTTCGCCTTGACCCGACGCTATATCAGGCTTTGGAACGCTGGGCAGCGGACGAATTCCGAAGCGTGAATGGGCATATCGAATACCTGCTGCGAGAAGCATTGCGCCGCGAGGGAAGACTGCCTTCCACCCGGGCGCCGGGCAAGGAGGAAGAGAAGCATGACGCAGACGACAGTAAAAAGTAAGTCGTGGTGGGAACCGAAGTCGACGACCCTGCTAAAAGAGTACGCCAGAACCTCTGGAGGGACTTACGCTGCAGGAACTTTTAAGAACTGGAAGTATAAGGGACAGCGTGTCCATCTGCCGCTTTCCCCACACTTCGGTTCCTGTGAGGTGACGATCACTGACCCGAATAACGACAGCTCCGGTCATGAGTACGCGATCTCCGTGAAGTACAGCTACCGGCCGCGCCGAAAGCTGGAGTTCGTGTTATTTTCGGCCAACCGACATATCTTGGCTTGGTTTTCCAGAGGGCTCCGGGAAGCTTCCCTTCCCAACTCCGCGCTGAACAAAAAATATCGAGCCAAAGCTTCCCATCCCAGTCTCCTGCGATCGGCATTGAAATATGAAGGGATCGAAGAGTTGCTGAACCTTCATTCCAAGATCCATGTACGACTGCGGATTAAGAACGGACGTGCCACTTTGACCTGTACGGAGAAATTAAAGAAGCCCGACGTGACTGCTATCACAGCAACCGTTGAGCTCATGAAGAAGCTGCTTCTTGCCTTGGAGGATCAAGGCATTATTGGGGATCCCGTCATCCATCCAAAACAATAGCATTTCCATCAAAAAAACGAGCCTTCCCTCGTAAGACCGGAACAAACGTCCGGAACCTTACGAGTTGGGAGGCTCGTTTCACTTTACATCGTAAGATTATAGCTTCACTCGTTGCAAGCGCAGCGCGTTCAGCACCACGGAGACGGAGCTGAGCGCCATCGCTGCTCCGGCCAGCCACGGAGCGAGGAAGCCTGCAGCGGCGACCGGGATACCGATCGAATTGTAAGCAAGCGCCCAGAACAAGTTCTGCTTGATGTTACCCATTGTGCGCTTGCTCATGGCGATTGCATCCGGCACGCCTTCCAGGTCGCCGCGCATCAGCGTGACGTCGGCGGCCTCCATGGCCACGTCGGTGCCCGTGCCGATGGCGATGCCTACGTCGGCTACGGCCAGCGCGGGAGCGTCGTTGATCCCGTCGCCCACCATCGCCGTCTTCAGGCCGCGGGCCTGGAGTTTTTTCACCTCGGCGGCTTTGCCTTCCGGAAGCACCTCGGCCAGCACCTCGTCGATCCCGACCTCGGCGGCGATCGCCTGGGCGGTGCGCACGTTGTCGCCGGTGATCATCACCACGTGAAGGCCCATCTCCTTCAGCCGCGCCACCGCGGCCTTGGACGTCTCCTTCACGGTGTCGCTCACGGCGACCATGCCGGCGTAGACGCCGTCGACCGCCACGAGCAGCACGGTTTGGCCGGCCGCTTCCAGCGCGGCCATGCCGGCCTCCGCGGCGGCGACGTCGACGCCTTCACGCGCCATCAAGCGGCGCGTGCCGGCGAGCACCCGGCGGTCCTCGACGACCGCCGTGATCCCGTGCCCGGGCACCGCTTCAAAAGCGGTCGCCTCGGGCAGCTCCAGGGCGCGCGCCCGCGCCCCGGCCACCAGAGCATCCGCCAGCGGATGCTCGGAGCCGCGCTCGGCGGCGCCGACGAGCCGGAGCAACGCAGCTTCGTCCCAGCCCTCGGCCGGGACGACTTCCCGCAGCTCCGGCTGCCCCCGCGTGATCGTGCCGGTCTTATCCAGCACGATCGCTTGCAGCCCTTGGGCGGCCTCGAGGTGCTCGCCGCCCTTAAACAGGATCCCGTACTCCGCAGCGCGTCCGGACCCGGCCATAATCGATGTTGGCGTCGCCAGCCCCAACGCGCAAGGGCACGCGATGACGAGCACGGCGATTGCCTTTTCTAACGCCTCGGCGAAGCTGCCCGGCGTCACGAAGAAAAACCACACCAAGAACGTAACTACCGCAATCCCAACCACAATCGGGACAAAAATCCCGGAAATCACATCGGCCACCCGCTGAATCGGCGCCTTCGAGCCTTGCGCCTCCTCAACGACGCGGATGATTTGCGCCAGCGCGGTTTCACTGCCTACCTTGGCCGCTTGTACGCGCAGCACACCATGTTTGTTGACCGTCGCACCGATGACCGTGTCGCCTTCCTTCTTCTCCACCGGGATGCTCTCCCCAGTCAGCATCGATTCATCTACGGACGAGACGCCGCCAATGACAACGCCATCGACCGGGATCTTCTCACCTGGCTTGACGATCAATACGTCTCCCGGTACAACCGCTTCGATCGGCACCACTGTTTCGACGCCGTCTTTGAGAACCAGCGCCGTTTTGGCCTGCAGTCCCATCAACGTTTTGATCGCTTGGGAGGAGCGGCCTTTGGCTAGCGCCTCAAACCATTTACCGAGCAGGATTAATGTAATCAAGATCGAGCTGGTTTCATAAAACAGCTGGGGGGTATGCCCATGAGGCATCGACAAAGAGTCCAAACTCAAATACAAACTATAAAAATACGCCGCCGACGTACCCAGCGCGACCAATACGTCCATGTTGGCGCTGCGGCTGCGCAGCGCTTTGAAGGCACCGACGTAAAAGCTCCAGCCGATGATAAATTGTACCGGCGTTGCCAGCGCGAGCTGGAACCACGGGTTCATGAACAACTCCGGCGTCCAGATCCATGAGGTAAAAGAGAAATGCCCGGCCATCGCCCAGAGCAGCGGAAACGCAAGCACGGCCGACACGATCAGCTTATTTCGTTGTTTCCGGATTTCCCGTGCGCGAAGTTCCCCGGACTCCTTCTCGGACGGCTTCAATACCGCACCGTAGCCCAACTGGCTTACCTTATTAATAATCTGCTCGATCGAGACCGTCCCCGGCTCATACCGCACTTGCGCCGTTTCCAGCGCCAGATTGACGTTGGCTTGTTCCACGCCGGGCAGCCGGTTTAACCCCTTCTCGATCCGTGCCGCACAGGCCGCACAGGTCATGCCGGTAATTTGCAATGTTGTCTGGTCGTGATTCGCACCGGCGGCTGGCCATGTTTTTTCCATGACAATTCCTCCATCTTAACCCCTGTAAGTTATACCCCATAGGGGTATGTAAAGGGCAAATAAAAACTCCAACTCCCGTTCCCTAAAGACGCACGGCGAATTTGCTCGTACGTCTCAGAGGTCCAGGAAAAGTCTTTCGATCAAACGACGTCGTAGCCTTGATCCTCGATCGCTTCTTTGATTTGATCAACCGTCACTTTCGTTTCGTCGAAAGTCACTTCCACTTTCTTCGCAGCCAGATCCACTTTCCCTGTAGCGCCAAGGCCGGCAACCGCTCCTTCTACCGATTTCACGCAATGATTGCAGGACATTCCTTCAACGGTTAACGTAATATTTTGCATGATTCGTTCCTCCCATGAGTTTTATAGATGCTTCCTCTGCAGCGTACCCCCCGGGGGTTCCACTGTTTATTTCATCAGCTTATTGACCGTAACGAGCAGCTCGTCGAGCACTTCCGTCTCACCGGCTTGAATTCGCTCGATCACGCAGCTCTTCATGTGTCCCTCCAGCAGCAGCCGGCCCACGCTGTTCAGCGCAGATTGCACGGCGGCGATCTGGTTCAGCACATCGTCACAGTAAGTATCTCTCTCAATCAGCCCTTTGATACCGCGGATTTGCCCTTCAATCCGGTTCAACCGGCTGGTCAAGTTGCTCTTCATCGCTTCGGAATGATGACTGCGCCGTACCGGCTTACCATTCTCCGTTTCCGATACGTGTTGATGCCCGCCGTGCTCCTCGCAATGAGCGGACGCCACATGTTCCTGTCCCTCGACCTTCGCCATACATGACTCCTTTCCAAACTAACGTGGTTTGCTGTGGTACGCTCATTATAATATACCCCCATGGGGTATGTAAAGAGGGGGCCGCAAACCTTTTTCTCGACGCAAAACAGACCTCGCAATGTTTACTCGAATGGTTACCTCCTAATGTTTACCTCTTAATCGCTAACCTCTTAAGCCTTCCTTCTGACGATATCCTCCTATCGCTGCCCCGTAACGGACCTCAAAGTCCTTATTTGTCATTTCCCGGCTCATTTCCCGTGTTAACGGACCCCATTGATCTTATTCGCACCATAAAGATCCCAACCTGTGCAACATCCGCAAAATAACGGCCATGAGGTCCATTAGCCGCCAGCAAACGCCAATCAACCTCAAATAACGGATCTACGGTCCGTTAAAATAACCGGTACAGTAGTATGACAATAGCGACTGCGGCTACAACAGCAACAATGAGCAGCCACAGCCGAGACACCTGCTGCATCAGCGTATCATCTGCACTCTAACGCTTACCAGGAACGCTATTGGGCCCAAAATGAGGGCGTTAAGAATCTAACGCTTATGAGAGAGCTTATTCGCCCGTTATGCCCTGGAAACGGAGCCGTTTGGTGCAAATAAGCTCGCTGACAAGCGTTAGAAATGAAACCCCCCGCTTTGGGCCCAAATAAGCACTGTGGCAAGCGTTAGCCGAAACGGCACACGTCGACCGGTCGATTAGTAGTTAGAAGTAGTTAGAAGTAGTTAGGAGTATCATGAACAGTTAAAAGTAACTTGCGCGACGACAGTGTCAATCGTTGATAATAGGGAATTCACGTAAGCGTACCAAGCGGTTACTCGCGTACTTACGTACTCGCGTACTTACGTACTAGCGTAGCCCGCGCGCTTGCCCCCACACAACGCCGCATATCCGCTCGCCGCCCTCTTAGCACCCCCGCGGCTCCATCGAAGGCTGCTCCTCTCTATCTAGCATCCCCCGCCAACGCCAAAAAACCCGCTGCCACGCGACGTGACAACGGGTTTCATTTCCGATATTTGACTGTCCTCTTATTGGTAACCCCAAATCATCGTCAGCAACGTACCAAAGACGGTCACCAGCCCGACGAACAGGGCGTATACGAGATTGGCGTACAAGGCACCTTTGCTGCGGTTCTCGCCGATGTGCATGAACATGAACAGCTGCACCGACATCTGTACGGCCGCGCAGATGAGCAGGATCGTCATGCCCATGGCAAACGACATATCCCAGAACACCACCGACAGTGCTACGACAGAAAGGATCAGTGAGAACACATATCCCATGACGTGTTGAATCGGGAACAGTTTTTTCATGTCACATCAGTCCTTTCAAGTATACAAAGCTGAAGATGAAGATCCAGACCACGTCCAGGAAGTGCCAGTACAGCGAGAAAATAAACGATTTATTCGCCGTATCATGAGTAAATCCTTCGCGTTTCACCTGAATCATCAACCCGCTGCCCCACAGCAGACCCAGCGTCACGTGGGCGCCGTGCGTCCCCAGCAAGACGAACAAGCTCGACAGGAACGCGCTCGTTTGCATCGTCGCGCCTTCATGCACATAAGTCACGAACTCGGTAATCTCGATGCCCAGGAACCCGAGGCCCAGCAGCAGCGTGATGGCAAAGAACGCCATAAACGGTTTTCTCAGCCCCAGACGCATGCTGTGTACCGCCAAACCGCAGGTAAAGCTGCTGGTCAACAGCAAGAACGTTTCGCCCAACACCGGTCCGATTTCGAAGATCTCTGCTCCGTTCGGGCCGCTGCCAGTCCGGTTCCACAGCGTCAGATACACCGAGAACAGCGTGGCGAAGAGCACGATTTCCGCGCCCAGGAACAGCCAGAACCCAAGTACCCGGTTACTGTTCTCTTCCGTTTGATATTCGAGCGGTAAAGTATGATCTACCTTCATGCGTGTTCACCCCGCAATCCTGCATCCGAGTCCAACCGACTGGCCAAAGCCTTCTCGGTTTTGATAATTTCGCTGACCGGAATATGTCGACCGTGGTCGCGTTCGAAAGAACGTACCGCCAGCATGACGAGAATTCCCAGGCCGGCGATGATCGCCGGTACCCACCAGCTAAAGACCATAAAGAATCCGAAGAAGAAGAAAATCACACCCAGGATAAACGGTTGGCCGCTGTTGTTCGGCATATGAATCTCTTCGTATTTGTCCGAGTACAACGGTTTGCCGGTTTTCTTAGATACCCAGAACGGATCCAGTGAATCGACCTTAGGTACAACGGCAAAGTTGTATTCTGGAACCGGAGAATGCGTGCTCCATTCCAGCGTACGAGCGTTCCAAGGATCGCCCGTTTTGTCCCGTTCCGCGTAGCGGAAGCTCCAGTAAATGTTGTACACCAGCACGATAAACCCGATGGCGAGTCCCACCGCACCGATCGAAGCGATCAAGTTCAGCGGACCAAAGCCGGTGCTTTCCGAATAGGTGTACATCCGCCGGGTCATTCCTTTCAGACCAAGGAAGAACAGCGGCATAAAGGTTACATTAAAGCTAATGGCAATAATCCAGAAAGCCAGTTTGCCTTGACGATCGTTGAGCCGGAACCCAAACAATTTCGGGAACCAGTAATAGAACCCTGCAATAACCGCAAATACGGTACCTGGAATCAGCACGTAGTGGAAATGCGCCACCAAGAACATCGTGTTGTGGTATTGATAGTCGGCGCTCGCCATCGCCAGCATGACCCCGGTTACCCCACCGATCGTAAAGATCGGGATAAAAGCGAGGGAATACAGCATCGGCGTTGTAAATTCGATGCGCCCTTTTTGCAGCGTAAACAGCCAGTTGAAAATTTTAACCCCGGTTGGAACTGCAATCGCCATCGTTGTAATCGAGAAAATCCCGTTAACCATGACGCCGTGACCCATCGTATAGAAGTGGTGCGCCCATACAACAAACGACAGCAGCGAAATGACGATCATACTCCATACCATGGATTTATAGCCGTACAAGTTTTTGCGTGAGAACGTCGAAATGACTTCACTGTAAATCCCGAAGGCCGGCAAAATCACGATATAAACCTCCGGATGGCCCCATACCCAGAACAGGTTGGCCCAGAGCATATCCATCCCGCCGTTGGCCATTGTAAAGAACTGCGTACCAAACAGGCGATCGAACATCATCAGTGCCAGCGCTACGGTTAATACCGGGAACGCAAACAAGATGATGATATTGGTGATCAGTACCGACCAGGTAAACATCGGCATTTTCATCAGCGTCATGCCTGGTGCACGCATTTTCAGAATCGTCACCAGGAAGTTGACGGCAGTCATCAGCGTACCGATCCCCGCGATTTGGATCGCGATCGAGTAGTAGTTATTACCTACCGTTGGGCTGAACTCAACGCTCGCCAGCGGGAAGTAAGCGGTCCATCCGGCATCCGGGGAGCCCCCGATGACGAAGGAGATGTTAAACAGCATCGCTCCGGCGAAGAACAGCCAGAAGCTGACGGCATTCAGCCGTGGGAACGCGACGTCGCGCGCGCCAATTTGCAGCGGAATAACCACGTTCATCAAACCAACGATAAACGGCATCGCCATAAACAGGATCATAATGACCCCGTGTGTTGTAAAAATTTCGTTATAGTGCTGCGCATCCAGCAGCCCGTTCTCCGGCATCGCCAGCTGCGCCCGCATGAGCAGCGCATCCACGCCGCCGCGGAAGAGCATCAGCAAAGCGGAGATGATATACATGATGCCGATCCGCTTGTGGTCGACGGTCGTTAACCATTCGCGCCACAGCCAGCCCCATTTTTTAAAATAGGTTAATCCGATGACGATCGCCAGCGATACAACCACAATGCTGACCATCGCGCCATAAATCATCGGCTCACCCGTGACGAAAAATTCGTCCCATTTCATGTTCAGGTACTCCCTTCCCGTGGATTAGTTATGAGCTTCGTGTTCGCTAGATTCTTCCGTCATGTCCATGTCGGAGTGGTCCATCGTCGAATGGTCCATCTCCTCGGTCCCGTTCTCGCCGCCATGATGATGACCGGCGTTCTCGCCTTCCGGCGCAGGACGGAAGTCCAGATGAGTCGAGCTGTACGTTTGACGACCGACATGTGCGGTTTCCAGCAATTTATTGAACTCCGACTCGGTCAGCTCAGGAGCGGTGTCCTTCACTTCTTTGACCCATTTGTCATATTCCGACGGCGCCATAGCCAGCGCTTCAAATTCCATGTGTGCGAAGCCCTCACCGGAGAAGTTCGAGTTCTTACCCATGTAGGAGCCCTCATGTTCAGCAACGATGTTCAGCGTATTGACCATGTCACTCATCGCGTATTTCTGTCCCGCCAATTGCGGAATCCAGAAGCTCGTAATTGGACCGTACGAATACAGCCGGAACTCTACTGGACGGTTCGTTGGAATGTTCACATAGTTAACCGTCTCGATTCCTTCCTCCGGATAGCTAAAATGCCATTTCCAGTTGGAGGAGGCGGCGTAAATCACGAGCGGCTTTTGATCCTCGTAGCCTTCCGGCACTTTTTCGACCGCTGACGTACTGCGCACGGTCACAACCGACAGCACCGCGACGATAATGATTGGAATCGTAATCCAAGTGATTTCCAGCCATTTGCTGCCTTCCACATGCGGCGGTTCGTAGTCCGGCGCTGCTTTGGAAGCCCGATATTTCGTTAACATATAGATGTACAGCGTGTAAACGACCAGCAAAATAAAGGCCATCGTTAAAATCGAAAAAATGATGACTTGCGATTGGGTCTTGGCCACCGGACCTTTCGGGTCTAACACCGTCAACTGATTACACCCGGTCAGGAGGACAAGGAGGGCTGAAAATAAAGCTAAAAGCAACCCTTTCCTTTTCATAGGATACCGATACCCCTTTCTTCATTGTGAACACCATCCCCTAAAGCTATGGGCATGGCTTCGTTCGATCAGCTACTTTTATGTTAGGAAAGGGGGGATTGAATAACAATTCATATAGAATGTTATTTCTGTAAATTTATTACATTCAATAGTGTGACTTTTATCCTTTACATCACATGAAAAGTTGATTTAAGGCGATTTTCGGCCGTTTTCCGGCAAAATCGGCGATTTTGATAATTGTTCACAATGCGGCTGCAGCCTATCAGAGTTCGCAGAATTGTCATAGAAAATCTCCATTTTGTGATTTTGTTCACAATATTTCGTATTCCAATCAATCTCGCACCCTCGCCTCTCTCCTGGATACGAGAAGAATGTGCGACATTTTCGTGACATTTTGATTGAACATAAACAAAAGAGGCTGCCCCAAAGCAAAACTTCCCTTGTCTTCAGGACAACCTCTTACCTCATGTTTATGCTATTTTTCGTACAGATAGACGATCAAATGAAGCATGTCCGCTGTAAGTTAATTCTGAACAGAATCTTCGGCCTACAACAACTCTTTACGCAGTTGCTCCGGCGATTTCGGCGACAACAGGCCGAACGGAATATCAAAGACCGTTTTCGCCCCGGACTCACCAGCTTGCGACAGCTTGTACGCTGCGCGAGCGTAAGCGACCAGTACGCTAGCTGTAAATTCCGGATTGCTGTCCAGCTTCAGGCTGAATTCGATCAGCTGCGTGCTGTTTGCACCGGTCCGGCCGCTGCGCAATACCATACCGCCGTGCGGCATTGCGGAATGATTCGCCTTCAATTCTTCCTCACTAATGAAGTGAACAATCGTGTCGTAGTCCGCGAAGTAGTTTGGCATCGACTTGATCTCTTGCTCAATCTTCGCCAGATCCGCTCCTTCCTCCGCAACGACGAAGCATTCGCGCAGGTGTTTTTCACGAGTGGTCAGCACCGGGTTTTCTCCGTTGCGTACGCGTTCTACGGCTGCCTCTACCGGAATGGTGTACTGTTTGCCGTCCTTCACGCCAGGTACACGGCGAATCGCATCGGAATGGCCTTGGCTGACCCCTTTGCCCCAGAACGTATAGTCCTTCCCTTCCGGGAGTACAGCTTCCGCCAGCAAACGGTTCAGCGAAAACAAACCTGGATCCCAGCCCGTCGAAATCACGCTGACCGTTCCTGCTTTCTGCGCTACTTCGTTCACTTTTGCGAAGTATTCCGGAATTCTCGCATGCGTATCAAAGCTATCGACCGTATTAAACATCGACGCCAATTGCGGCCCTTGCTCCGGCAGATCTGTAGCCGACCCGCCGCACAGAATCATTACGTCGATTTCACCTTTATATTTTTCAATTTCGGAGATATGAACCACACCGCTGGCGGCTGCCACCTCATCCGGTTGTCTGCGCGAAAAAATCGCTTTCAATTCAAAGTCGGGATTCTGCTTCAGCGCCATTTCCACGCCCCGTCCCAAATTTCCGTAACCTACGATACCGACATTAATTGTTGCCACTGAATATCCCCCTTCATGATGGTTAAACTCGTCATAACCCATAGACTAACCCCCATTGTAATGGACGCTCCTCATTTTTTGAATAGTTTACATGCAAGGTTAGCGTTTTTGTTTAAACATTCTGCATATTTGTGCAAATTATTTGACGTTTGATGCAAACCCTGGATTGCCAGGCTTCACAGATTAGACACAATTAGATAGAAATTGAGGCACGATATAGCCCATTCTAGTCATACTCAGGCGGAATTAATCCATGTAAAATGGTAATCATTGTGAGGAAGCTCATAGACTATCTGAATTGAGGATGAATTCGATTGAACAGGTTTCTTCGTAAATGGACAGGTTTCGCGGTTATCGCATGTATTATCGTTCTTGTTCTAACACCAGCTTCTGTTTTTGCCCACGCATATGTGGTTTCTTCCAATCCAGCAGCAAACGAGACATTAGACACGTCCCCAGAGATGATCGTCATCGATTTTAATGAACCGATTGAGGCAGGCTTCCATAAACTCGAAGTCATTGGCCCCAATGGAGACGACGTAACCGATGGCGAAGCGGCAATCGATCCCCAGAAGCCTTCTCGGCTGACCGTCTCCCTGCAGTCGGATTTGCCGGAGGGGCTGTATACGGCAAAGTGGAATGTGGTTTCCGGCGACGGTCATGCCATCTCGGGCACAATTCCGTTTCAGATCGGTCATGGTGATCCAGGCGGTGAGAGCGGGCTCCCGATCCATTCAACGACGGATGGCGGCAGCTCGTTTCCAGGATGGAGTCTGCTATTAGTCCGCTGGCTATTTTATGGCGGAATGACAGCCTATCTTGGGGCTGTTGTCTTTCATGCTTGGCTTCTCCCCCGCATGGACAACGCCTGGGGGTCCGAACGGTTGAAGCGGCGCAGCCGTGTCCTATGGCTAAGCGGACTGATCGCCTCCTCCGCCGGCATTCTGCTTAGTTTGCCGCAGCAAACCGCTGACGATGCAGGCGGGGGATGGAAGGAAGCGTTGGATCCGGCACTTTGGCGGCAAACGCTCGTGTATACCACCTTCGGGGAGATTTGGAAGGTTCAGCTCCTATTGCTGGGAGGTTTGCTCTTATGGACGCTGTACCTGCTGCGCGCCAGCAGAAGCAACCGACCGTCTCAGCTTCCTTTGCTTGTGGCTATGCTGCTTGGCTTAGGGCTGCTGCTCTCCAAGGCATTTATCGGACATGCCGCCACGGCAGACCTGCGGGGACCAGCCATAGCGGCAGACTTTCTGCATTTGACCGCATCGTTGATCTGGCTGGGCGGTGTTGGCGCGATAGCGTTTTTGCTTCCGGCAGCAGCCAAGACTGTCGCTGGTGAAGAGGCCCTGAAATCTGCACCGTCACACCTCCCTCTCTCTTGGCAGACGGTCCGGCGTTTTTCCATACTCGCCTTCATTATGGTAGCTATCCTGGTACTCTCTGGCGTGTATGGGAGTTTGTTGCACGTACCAACGCTTTACTCGCTAACGCATACGACATATGGTCTTGTACTGTTGGCCAAAATTGCCCTGACCCTGATCTGCCTGCTGCTTGGAGGTTGGTCCTTCCTGCGTGGAAGACAGGCAAGGAAGCCGCTGAACGCCGCCGGCATATGGACGGAATTAGGAGCAGGACTAGCTGTGCTTCTATTGGCTGGTGTCCTGGCGAACTTGCCCACAGCCGCTGCGTCCCCCGGCCCCGCTGCTCTGATCCATCAGTTGGATGATGGAACGAAGGTCACGATCCGCATAAGTCCAAACGTTGCTGGCACCAACACCTTTCAGGTGAATGTGCTCGGTCCGGATGGTCAGCCCCGCAGCGATGTGGACCAAGTGACGCTGGAGCTAGCGTCAAAGGAAATGGACATGGGCACGATCGAAATCCTCTTCCCCGGCGGCTCCCCTCCCGAGGTGAGTGACTTGATTACGATGGGCGGCCGCTGGAACGTTCACGTCCATATTCTGACAAGTTCACTTGACAGTTACGATTACGATACAGAGCTGACAGTAGGGAATCCGTAGAGGAATAATCTTAACGATGATCAAAGGAGGTTTTAGTTATGTTAAATCCAATACGTAATTTTAAAAAGCCGTTTTGGCATTACGCAGCAATCGCTTCTGCTATTGCATGGATCTTGATTCTTGTCTTGTTCACCAGCACGGCCAGTGCACATGTAACGGTTAAGCCCAGCCAATCCCCAACGGGAGCCTGGGAAACCTATACCATCAAAGTACCTGTGGAGAAAGACATCAATACGGTGAAAATCGCCCTCAAGATCCCGGAAGGAGTCGCCTTCAAACAGTACCGCCCCGTACCGGATTGGAACGTAGAGCTGACAACCGCGGAAGATGGAACCGTCACGGCGGTCACCTGGACGGCTGAAGGCGCTGGCATCGGCCCCGGCGAGTTCCAGCAATTTGAATTCGTCGCGCAAAATCCTGGCAAGCCCGCGGAACTGGCCTGGGACGCCTTCCAATATTACAGCGACGGCAGCGTTGTAGAATGGACCGGCGCGGAAGATTCCGATCGCCCCCATTCATTAACGGTGGTGAGCGCCGCGGAAGGCCCTGCGGATCATACCAGTTCACACGGTGGAACGGATGCCGCGTCAGGCACCACGGAGGACGCCGGACATGATCATGGCAGTACCAATGAAAGTGCGACAGCCGACAATACGGAGACGAGCGGTTCAGACAGCGAATCCTCATCCTCATCCGCATCCCCGTCCAATGAGAGTGACAGTGGTTCCCCAGCTGGCACGACGGCTCTTGTACTTTCGGCCTGCGCGCTGCTCGTATCGTTGGTTGCTTTAGGGCTGACGTTACGCTCCAGACGCAAGTAAGCTGATCGCATAAAAAACAGCGAGTCTCCCCCACGCTTCATCGCGCTGGAAGACCCGCTGTTTTTTCATAACGGATATATCCATTTATTTCATGCCGATGGGTGCCTGATCGAATGGCTCCTTCCCGGAGCGCTGTTGTTCCCGGGGGATGCCGAACAGGCAGCATAACGCCAGCAACATCCCAACGGACGCGCTGATGAACAGCGCCGGATAACCAAACGCATCGATCACCCAGCCAAGAAGCGGAGGCGATGTAATTGCGGCCAGGGACGATACAAAGTAATAAATCCCTGTACGCGTCCCGATGCTCTCCTCCCGCCCGGTGGCAACAATCCATGGGTAAGAGTTGATGTTAATACACGCCCAGAAGATCCCCCCGACAATAAGCAGCAGGCGCAGCCACAGAACAGAGTCAACGAACACCATCACACCAAAAACAACAAACAATCCGGCGACACCGATGGAAATGATCGCTTTTTTCCCATAACGGGCTCCCAGCCAGCCGCTTGGCAACGCAAATAGCAGAAACGCAAGCGAGAAGAACGTCAACGAAAAAGAAGCTTCCGCATCGCTCATCCCAATCTGCTTAGTGCCGTACAACGTGAACAATGCCTCAACGCCTTGATAAGCCACGAACCAGAAGAAGATGGCCCCTAAAATCAGTACCGTCGTCTTGTCCAGCTGGTCCTTGATGCGAATCTGCGGTTTCGGCTTCCTGCCGGCTTCATCATCCCCGGCGACCCCCGCCACAAGCGCTGCGGCAGGTTCACGGATCACCGTCTTCAGAACCAACAAACAAATGAGCATCACAACTCCGGCAAAAAGAAACGGCATATACGAGCCGATCCCATAAAGCTGAGAGCCGATGCCAAAAGCCAGCACCGAGCCAATGCCGCCCATGAAGTTGATAATGCCGTTTGCTTTGGTCCGCTGCGGCTCTGGCGTAATGTCCGGCATAAGTGCCACCGTCGGCGCGCGGAACAAGCTCATCGATAAATTCATTAACACCATAAACAATACCAGTGTGACGAACCCGGTATGCCAAGGGATCAAAGCCGCAAACACTGCCCCTAACGGCATGCCAATCAGCAGATAAGGCATCCGCCGTCCGTATCGGGTATTCGTCTTATCACTGCGGTGTCCAATCCATGGCTGCAATACAATGGCGAAATAATTATCGATCGTCATCATAAACCCGATCATTGCGGCGCTCTTCAAATAGTCGTCCAAAAACAGCGGAACAAACGCATTGTACAGCGCCCAGGTCAAGCTAATGCTAAAAAACCCGAGACCCAGCAGCCATGTTTTTCTCATCCGTACACGCTCCTTATTTCACCAGCAGTTCAGCCAAGCGATCCGGGTAATCGGTAATGATACCGGCCACACCCGCTGCGATCAGCGCCTGCATCAGCTTTGTATCGTTTACCGTAAACGGATGATAAACGACTCCGTTCGCCTTGGCCTCCGCCACCAGCTCTGGCGTCAGCGCGTATTGATAAGCGTGGAGCGCGTCCGCGCCCACCCGCTTCGCATAATCCCACGGTTCATACAGGCCTTCCATGTACAAAATGCCGGTACGGATGTCCGGAGCCAGCCTTTTGCATTCAACGAGAGAATAGTGATTAAAGCTGGAAATGATGATCCGTTCGCTTAAGCCAAAGCGGCGCACCGTATCCAGTACCTTTTGCTCGATGCCCGGGTATAATACGACGCCAGTTTTCAGTTCGAGGTTGACGATGGTATCCGTGTTCCGAACGAGGTCCAGCAACTCCTCCAGCGTTGGAATGCGCTCACCCGCAAACTCCTCGCGGAACCAGGATCCCGCCTCCCGTTGCTTAATTTCGGTCAAAGTCAAATCCTTGACCCACTCCGGCGTTCCCGCCGTCCGTTGCAGCGTCTCGTCATGGATGAGAACCAGTTCTCCGTCGCGCGTCATCTGCACGTCCGTTTCAATACCGGTCGCCCCAAGCTCCAGAGCTTTGGCAAAAGCCAGCATCGTGTTCTCCGGGTAATACCCCGCAGCCCCGCGATGCGCAAAATTAATTAAATCGCTCAAAAGGATCATCCTCCCAGGCATTTATTTAAAATTAATATTAAACATCCCCCTACTATAATCCTGCATTGTTAGGCCTGTATAAAAAAGCACCATTATCCCTTTGAGTCAGAATTGGGAGAAGATAATGTTTTGGCCACACTTTTTCACCTTTATCCCTTTTGTTCCGGAATGAGGCACCATGAGCAGGATCGAATAGAGGCTTCCGTGAATCATCTACTTTTTTTGCAAGATTTGATGGACGATATGGGATTTTTTTCTTGATAACAGAACATGTGTTTGGTATAATTTAGAAAAGAGAACATACGTACGTATTTATTGAGCTTAGAGGATTGGATTGGAGGGATCGGATATGAAATTAGGAATGAATGCGGAATATCAATGTATCAGCAGTCGTTTTCAAAGTGAGGCAGATTGCATAGAGGCCATCATCGCGATGAAGTGGCCACATGGCTTCGTCTGCCCGCGTTGTGCTTATACGGAATGTACCTGCCTGTCCTCTCGCCGCCTTCCTTTATTTGAGTGCAGACGATGCGGCTATCAGGCGTCGCCTTTGGTTGGTACAATTTTTGAAAGAACACATCTGCCTTTGGTAAAGTGGTTTCAGGCGATGGAGCTGTTTCTGCTCCCTGACGGCATCTCAGCATTGCGGTTGAGTCAGGTCATTGAAGTGACCTACAAGACCGCCTGGCTCATGCTGCACAAAATCCGTCATACCCTCGGCGAATGTGATGCCCGGGAACTGCTCTCTGGAGACGTGAAGGTCAACTGTGATCAATATGCGTATGATTTGTCGCATTATCATCCGACGGCTCAGCCTTATGCCACCCCGGTTGTCGCCGGGTGCACGGTTACGGAGTTTGGCGAGCCGGAGCGAGTGAAGATTCAATTGATATCGCACACAAGAGGAGACGGACAACGAGCGAACAAGCACGATGTCGCCGCGTTCATCCATAAGCATGTCGATGTCCCTACCTCTACCGTCCAGTCATTTCCTTTGGCATTTCGACTGTATTTGCCTTTGCGCAAAGAAGTCAGAGCGGCGTGGACTTCGCTGAAGCGCACCTATATTGCCCTGGGGCTAACCCATCTGCAAGCGTATTTGAATGAGTACACCGTCCGCCGTCATCTTCGCATGTCCTTTTCCGAGGAAGAAATGCGTCAGAACTTGCTTCAGATGTGCTTGTCTATTCCAGCGATCCCCTACGGCCAGTTAATCAAGCGTCATCAGAAGACATTCCTTGCAACAGCGGCGTAAATAGAAGCGATCAGGGGATAATATGTCTTTATAATCTGTACTTGAACTTCTTATCCTCTTCAATTTAAATTTCACTTTCAATTCTGTGCGGTCTATTACTCTCTTTAACTTCTGTACCTTGTCTTCTTGACTCTTCACTAGGCTAGGGTCATATCAGCTTCAATCTGCTATATTAGTCATACTCCTAGTTCGTATTCCTAGGGCTATCTTAAGTTTTTTTCGATTCAAAAAGAACCTAATTCTCGACTGATTCCAACCAGGCTGATCACCTCAGACAGAGCACTTTTTCGAAACAACGATTTCCCTTACTCTACCGCCTGACTCAAAGGGATAATCTTGAAAGGGAGTGCGACAGTATAGGTGTGCCCCGCCTGAGTTTTACAAAAGGCGCACACGGGAAAAACGTGCCGCTGCAAACGCAACCGCACGTCGGTCTTCCATCTGTGTTTATGAATAAAGTAAAGGTCAGGAACGATTTACCGCCAACGGCTCGGCCTTCCGCAACTCGGCATTGAGTGCTGCGGCATCTCGGATCGCTCGAGTGTCTCTGAAGATCTCCCCCGGCCTGCTGGCCTTCCCGATCACATAACCAGCAAACGGTAACCCTACGAAATCAAACGTGTACTGTAGCTGTTGAATGAGCGGCAGCGCTTTGATCCGTGGATTATCACCGCCGACTACGACGGCATAGGCTGTTTTGGACGCCATTCGCTCCTTAAAGTTGAAGCGGACATCACGCAAGCTTTGCGACCAGCGATCGATAAAGTTCTTCATTAAGCCGGATGCTCCGTACCAGTATACCGGTGTGGCAAAGATCAAAATATCGTGCTCCAGCACCTGCAAGATCAGATCGTCGTAATCGTCATCCACCGGATCGAAGCCGCCCTCATCGTGCCGTTGATCGTGGATCGGTTTGATCTCTTTCTCCCGCAGAACGATATTCGTATAGGGTAACCCCTCTAAAACCAGCCGCGTGAGTTCCTCCGTGTTCCCTCCATTCCTTGCACTCCCCTGAATGACAGCAATGCGCATTCCCTGCACTCCCCTCCGAATTCTCAAGCGAAACTTCCCGAAGTTGCGCCTGCTTTACGCCTATTTATTGTTATGCGACAGGCATCTGAAATATATGCAATCTCCATAAGTTTATGGCGTTTTTTCGGGAAATGTGCAAAGGGTTGTCTAGTAATATGTTGGTAGAACGACACCGGGACCCGCCAAATTTCCAGTTGAGGCTGCGATTAGACCTGATCCAGAGCTAGAAGCGGAATGATCGTGATTGATTCGCCAAACCTCGTTCCCGCTGAGGTTTACCGGATAAGCTCGGCCTCCAAATTCCAGTAGCCCTCCCGCATCCAAGCCCCTGCCCCGTCTTCCAGACGAGGGAGCGACCCGACCAAGGTCCAGTTCACAAACCGTCCCCAGCCCGTTATGCGCTGCCGCGATTCCCGGTAGAATGAAAACATGAACAACGGATAACCCAATCGAGGCACTAGAAACTTAGACTCAATGATCCTTATTGACTTAAAAATAAATGAAAGCGAGTGGTTGACCATGAGAAAACTGTATCGTTCGGCAACGGATAAGCAACTGACCGGCCTGTGCGGCGGGATCGCCCAATGGTTTGGGATGGACTCCACGGTTGTGCGGCTGATCGCTATCGTAGCGCTATTCTGCAGCTTTGGCACCATCGTTGCCCTGTACTTAATTGCGAGCCTGATCGTTCCGAAGGAACCGATCGGCAACTACAGCTACGATGACCCGTTTGCTCCGTTTTGATCAGTGAAGGTTCCCAAACTTTATTAACTCTAAAGGAGAGATTTCAATGAGTAGCGTATTTGATCGTATCGCCAATCTAGCTAAAGCATCCATTCATGAAGTGTTAAACAAACTGGAAGATCCGGTCCTGATGACCGGCCAATACTTACGCAACCTGGAGGACGACATCGCCGCCGCGGAGAAATTGTTGAAGGAGCAGCAAATGACTGCGACTGTTCAGGAGAGAAAAAGCGCGGATATCGCCCATCTGGCCAAGCAAAGTGAAATTCGGGCTTTGACCGCCCTGGAGCAAGGCGATGAAGTGACGGCGCGCCATGCCGCTGCGGAGAAAATCCGCTACGAAGAGCAAGCGCAGCTGTACGCGAAGGAGGCGCAGGAAGCCCGCGACCGCGTCGCTGAGCTGGAAATTCGCATTTCAGAAGGGAAAGCGGAGTTCGCCCGCTTGAAGGAGAAACGGAACGAGCTGGCAGCCCGTGCCCGCAAGGTCCAAATCAAAGCCGAGACCGAACGACCGAACTTCAGCCGCGGAATCGAAAGCGGCGCAGCCGCGCGGGGCTTCGAGCGCATGGAAGAGAAAATTCTGAGCTGGGAGGCTCAGCAAGAAGTCTCCTCCAGCTACGGGAGAACGGCCGGCGTCGCGGATGCAGGCACTACCCAGTCCGCCGCCGTCAACGAAGAGCTGGAACGTCTGAAGGAGCAATTGTCGAACCGGCATTCCTGAGCCGTTCATATATAGAAGAACCACCCGAACAAGATCGGGCGGTTCTTTCATTTAGGCCGGCATCGAGCCGGGATCGGCGGCAAGGTAGCATATCTGCGGATGAACCGTCTTCACCCCGGGACAATACCGAGCAAGAGAGCTTCTTATTTGCCGTCCTTGCCGGCTTTGAACACTTCGCCAATCGCGCCGAGACTTCCCAGCGTTTCGATCGCATTCGACGGGAGAAACACCTTGTTGGCCGGTCCCTTGGCCACTTCCTTCAACGCTTCGAAGGATTGGTACGCCAAGACGGATTCGGTTAAAGCCGCATCGCGCAGCATCTCGATCCGCGCTTTTTCGGCGGCGGCAATCGCTTCGATCGCCTTCGCTTGACCCAGCGCCTCCAGCTCCTGGGCTTGACGGAAGCCTTCGGCTTCGCGAATCCGAGCTTCCTTGTCACCCTCCGCCTTCAGGATCTTACTTTGCTTGTCACCTTCCGCACGCAAGATCATATCCTGCTTGGCAGCTTCGGCCTCAAGCACGATCGCCCGTTTGTTCCGTTCGGCCTTCATTTGCTTATCCATCGCTTCTTGGATATCCACCGGCGGCCGGATGTCCAGCACTTCAACCCGTTCGATCCGCACGCCCCATTTCTCGGTCGCTTCATCGAGCGCCGTCCGGATATCGGTCGAAATCTTCTCCCGACCGGATAACGTTTCGTCCAGCTCCATTTTACCGATGATTTGACGCAGCGTAGCTGTTGTAATGTTCCGTACCCCGTACACAAAATCGGAGATGCCGTACGTTGCTTGTTCCGGACTGACCACCTGATAGAAAATAATCGTATCGATCTGCACCTGTACGTTATCCTTGGTGATTACGGTTTGCGGCGGTACATTCGTCTGTTGAATCCGCAAATCATGATACGTCCGAACCTGGTCGATGATCGGGATCAGGACGTTCAACCCCGGTGTCAGCAAGCGGTTAAATTTACCGAGCCGTTCGACGACACCTACCCGTTGTTGCGGTACAATTTTGACTGTCAGTGAGATAAATACAACAGCAACAACTACAATGACCGCAATAATTGCCCATTCCATTAAGTCAATTCCTCCCATCTTTCTACTTCGATAATTGTACTGCTTCGCGCCAGCACCCGAACCTTCTCATCTCTGCCGATCGGGACGGAGGCTTTCGCGCTCCACGAATCTCCTCCAACTTTCACGATGCCGTATTGACCGGGTTCAATCGGTTCCACAACGACGCCTTGCTTCCCTACCAGTTCGGTACCGATGTCCTTAAACCCTTTTGCCTTGCGAAATTTTCTGGAAAGCGGCTTCGTAAACACCGTCAGGACGATAGCGACCAGACAGCCCAAAGCAACCTGCCAAAAATAAGCTTCGGGGGCCACCCAAGCTACGACTACCGCAACCAACGCGCCGATGCAGAGCCATAGCAGGTAAAAAGTCATCGTCATCATCTCAAGTACCAATAAGATTCCGGCGACGATGAGCCAAATCGCCCACATTTCCATCCCCCTGTTGCACCACCTTTCAGCATTATAGTTATTTATACGGGAAACATACCAAAAAGTATCAAGGAATATTTTGTTTTCTTATCTTTTCGGGACTTTCCTCCTGTTCTGATGCCCTTTTGCAGGATTATCCCTTTCGTTCAGAAATGGGGCATCATCGAAAACGGAGGATTAGAGGATCACCTGAACATCTGGACAGGAAATCGCCCCCTGATGCAACGGGATAATCACGAGAAGCGGGCGGCTGACATAAGCATTTCCTCGCAAAAAAATAACCGCCGGGCATACGCCCAGCGGTTTTTGTTTGCATGTATCCGTGCCATACGGCATTAACGGAGATTAAGCAGTTACAGCATCCAAATCTACGTCGCGTTTGAACGTCTCGTTGTCGTTCTCGCCCAGGATCTTACCGGTGATCACGCCAGCAGTGATCGAGTCATTGACGTTCAGCGCCGTCCGGCCCATATCGATCAACGGCTCAACGGAAATCAAGAGGCCTGCCAAAGCAACCGGCAGGTTCATCGTCGACAGGACGATCAGCGAAGCGAACGTAGCCCCGCCGCCAACGCCGGCAACCCCAAACGAACTGATTGTTACAACCAGGATCAGCGTCAGGATGAAGTCCCAGCTCATCGGGTTGATCCCAACGGTCGGCGCGATCATGACGGCCAGCATGGCTGGGTAAATCCCGGCGCAGCCGTTTTGCCCGATCGTTGCACCAAACGAAGCCGACAGGTTGGCGATTCCTTCCGGAACGCCCAGACGTTTCGTTTGCGTCTCCACGTTGAGCGGAATCGTTGCCGCACTGGAACGCGAAGTGAACGCAAATACCAACGTCGGGAACACTTTACGTACATACTGAATCGGATTGTAGCCAAATGCGGCCAACAGAATCAAGTGAATGATAAACATCACGATCAGCGCCACATACGAAGCTCCGACGAACTTAATCAGCTTCAAAATCTCTTCCGCATTAGTCGTAGCAGCAACGTTCGTGATCAACGCCAGAATCCCGTAAGGCGTCAATCGCAGAACCAACGTCACGATCCGCATCACTACAGCGTATACCGCTTCGACCATTTTGCGGAATGTATCCGCTTGTTCGGGCTTTTTCTTATCGAGTCCAAGTACCGCTACCCCGATAAATGCCGAGAAAATAACGACTGCCAAAGTCGAGGTGCTCCGAGCACCGGTCATATCTGCAAACGGATTAGTAGGAATGAAGTCGAGCACTTGCTGCGGAATCGTCTTGCCTTCCACTGTGCCCAGGCGATCTTCAAGGGCCGCACCGCGCGCCTGTTCTCGATCCCCCGCCTCGATTTCAATCGCCTTCAGGTCGAAGCTCAAGCTGGTCACGATGCTGACGCTTGCCGCGATCGCTGTCGTAATCAGCAATACCGCGATGATCAAGGCGCTCATTTTTCCTAAGTTTTGCTTACCTTTCAAATTCATAATGGCCGAAATAATCGAAACCATGATCAGCGGAATAACAACCATCTGCAGCAGCCCGACGTAACCACGCCCCGCCAGGTTAAACCAGTCGGTTGATTTCGCGATAACCTCAGAGCCGGCGCCGTAGGATGCCTGCAGGATTACCCCAAATACAAGCCCGAGCCCCAGTCCGGTAAACACCCGCTTGGTAAAGGATATGTGCTTCTTCTGCATCCAAATCAGAACGCCGATCAACACAAGCATTACGGCTACATTAATAATGATACGCAAGGTATCCATAACCAGATCTCCCCCTGAATATGTCCTTAAATTCGTGTTCGCACCTTGATAGGCAAACGCCGAATTGCGAATTACAAATCGTATGATAACACATATACAAGTATTTTGATAGGATTAACTTTCACACAGCTTGTCACTAAATTACAAAGGTTGTCCCTGCTCCACACAGTAAGTCTTTGCCTCATCCCCACATCTCAAATTCTAACGTTTGCATACTGATATATTGCATAATTGGGATAAATTAGATTTGTTTTTACGGATACCAATCTAAATTTTCATGGTTTTGTTCAATAACAATTATGAGAACAGGCGATTATCCAATTAATATGGAGATAACTAATGATTTCGTCTTAATAATCATGTAATTTACTTATATTAACTGAAATTTCCTTAAATTCTCCTTGTGCAAACGTTTTATTTTTCTTGTTGCTCAGGTATGATGGTGAAATAAAGGTACTTTTGCGAAAGGAAGATGTTCGATGCAAACCCCAAGTCTTCTTCAGCGAACGAAGCTCCGGCGAAATGGAAGCGCTGTTCCGTTGCTTCCCCCGCACCTGCTTCGGATCCTGATCCTGCTCTTGGTGCTGCTGCCGATGCTGCTTGCCGGCTGTACCGATACACCGGGCAGTAAGAGCACCGCCTCGGAACCAAAAGGGAATTCCACCGATACAGCAGCCACAAGCCCGAACCCCCCTGAAGGCGGGAAAGCCGCTGCACCTAATGCGGTGGATTCCCAACCCTCTACGGTTTTTTATGAAATTTTTGTCCGTTCCTTTGCCGACTCGGACGGCGACGGCATTGGGGATTTCAAGGGGCTGATCAGCAAGCTCGACTACTTAAATGATGGGAACCCGGATACGGATACCGACCTGGGGATTGGCGGCATCTGGCTGATGCCGATTAATCCTTCGCCAAGCTATCACGGTTATGACGTCACCAACTACAGGGACATCAATCCGGATTACGGGACGATGGACGACTTCCGCACGTTTTTGAATGAGGCCCATAAGCGCGGGATAAAGGTCATTATGGATCTGGTCGTCAATCATACCAGCAAAGAGCATCCGTGGTTCACCCAATCAGCTGCCGATCCAAACAGCCCGCACCGGGATTGGTACGTTTGGGCCGAGGATCAAGGCCGTGCTGTGTCCGGCACCAGTGCCGCCGGAAGCGGCAACCCTTGGCATAGCCTGAACGGCGGCCATTACCTCGGAATCTTCTGGGACGGGATGCCGGATCTCAACCTCGATAACCCGGAAGTACGGAAAGAAATGATCGAGATCGGACAATTCTGGCTGGAGCAAGGCGTGGATGGGTTCCGCCTGGATGCAGCGAAGCATATCTACGAGGATTTGCTGACCGACAAGAGCCAAGAAACCACGAACAAAAATGTGGCTTGGTGGCAGGAGTTCCGCAGTGGGCTCAACGAAGTCAAGCCGGACGCCTATCTCGTTGGCGAGATCTGGGATCCTTCCGCAGCGCTGATCTCCTCCTATCTGGACAAAGCCTTGGATTCCGGGTTTAACTTTGGCCTGGCCGAAACGATCCTCAGCAGCGTCAAGAACGAAAAGGACGCGAACATCCCTTTTACGCTGGAGCGTACGTATAAGCTGTACAGCGAAAAATCCGGCGGCAACTTCGTCGACGCTACGTTCTTGACCAACCATGACCAGAACCGGGTCATGACCCAGCTGGAGGGAGATGTGCCGCACGCGAAGATGGCCGCGAGCCTGCTGCTCACGCTTCCCGGCAATCCGTACATCTATTACGGCGAGGAAATTGGCATGTTTGGGGCGAAGCCTGACGAGCTGATTCGCGAGCCGATGCGTTGGACGCCGGACGACAGCGAAGGCCAAACGACCTGGGAGCCCGCCAAAAACAATGCCGGCATCAAGGGCCTCAGCGTAAGCGAGCAAACCGGCGACTCCGCCTCCCTGCTGTCGCATTATCGCCAGTTGATTCGGATACGCAACGAAATGCCGGCATTAAAGGACGGCGCGATTCAGGAATATGCAACGGATCAGCCAGGCATTACAGCTTTTGTTCGTTTGACGAAAGACCAAGCGGTACTTGTCGCTCACAACTTGACGGGTCATGAGCTCACCGTCTCCTTGGATCCGAATCAAGCAGACGGCAAGAGCTTCACCAAGCTGTTGGCGGAAACAGGCGAAGGCGCCAGCCTCAGCGGCAATACGCTGACGCTGCCTGCGTATTCAACAGCGGTATTAGAATAGTAAAAGGCCCTGCCAGCTAACAAACAGCTGCAGGGCCTTTTTAAATGTAACGGACTGTATGGACGTTATTTGCTCATTTTTCGCATATTTCAAAAACTAATGGACTCCAGTGACGTTATTCGGGCTAAAACTAGCGTTTGGAGCTATCCAAGCAGCAAATAGCGGCTCCTGGGTCCGTTAGTTTTCGAGGATCCCGCTGATCAGCGGATATAACGGCATTTGAGTCCGCTGCTATGAACGTTTTTGTCAAGCCCTCGGTTTTAAATCTGCCTGAGCACGTGGCGCGAGAGCAAAAAAGCGAGCGACGGTCGGCACGCTGC
>NZ_JAWDJI010000136.1:0-3537 GCF_032465655.1 Paenibacillus sp. 3LSP
TCACAACGTGAATCTCTCAGATTTTGGCTAGGCTACATTCCGAATTCATGTTAAAGGGACGAACTTCTTTCGGCTGCACGCCAAATTTGAGGAGCTATATAATGAAGTTACTGAACAAATGGATGCCATTGCCGAGCGGATGCTCGCACTGAAGTGGACCCCGGCAGCTTCACTGAAGGAGTATCTGGATTTGGCCACCATTCAGGAGGCTACCGGGAAGGAGAAGCCGCAGGCCATGGTTCAGCATGTGCTTGAGGATCTGGCAACCTTAACGGAGGCGTACAATGAAGGGATTGGGCTAGCCGATCAAGCGGAGGATAACGTCACCAGCGATTTATTAACCGGTTATCTCGGCAAATGGGAAAAACAGATGTGGATGCTCCGGGCTTACCTGGATTGATAGATCTTCTCTGAGCCAAAGGCAGACATCACGTATTCCAAGAGGGCTTGGCCGCAAGCGCGGGCCGGGTCCTTTTGTATTGTCTGGGATGACGATATTGCATAACAATGAACATCCGCCGTCATACGTTGCTTATGGATATAAAGTAGGTTAGAATGAAATGAGAATCAGTGAGAATCACTTAGAATTATTCTAATGTGATAATTGTTATGATATAATGGCAAGAACGAGGGCGGCGGCCCTAAGCAAATACCGTAATTTTCGTGAATGGAAGGAGCAGTTACATGGCAACGCATTTTGTAGTTGAGGGTTTGAAAGCAACAATCGAGGAGAAGGAGATCCTGAAAGGGATTAACCTTGAGATAAAAGGCGGAGAAATTCACGCCATCATGGGTCCGAACGGAACCGGGAAAAGTACGCTGGCTTCTGCGCTGATGGGTCACCCGAAGTATGAAGTTACGGATGGTAAAGTGACACTGAACGGGGAAGACGTGCTGGAGATGGCCGTTGACGAACGCGCTCGCGCTGGGATGTTCCTGGCGATGCAATACCCGAGCGAGATCGCTGGCGTAACGAATGCAGACTTCCTGCGCAGTGCCATTAATGCCCGCCGCGGTGAAGGGAATGAAATTTCCCTGATCAAATTCATTCGTCAAATGGAAGAGCAAATGAAAGTGCTGGAGATGAATCCAGAGTTTGCGCACCGTTATTTGAACGAAGGTTTCTCCGGCGGGGAGAAGAAACGGAACGAAATTTTGCAAATGCTGCTGCTTGATCCGAAGATCGTTATTCTGGACGAAATCGACTCTGGTCTTGACATCGACGCTTTGCGGATCGTGGCTAATGGTGTTAACTCCATGCGCAGCGAAGACCGCGGCTTCTTGATTATTACTCACTATCAACGTCTGTTAAACTACATCAAACCGGACTTCGTTCACGTGATGATGCAAGGCCGTATCGTGAAATCCGGCGGTCCTGAGCTTGCCGAACGCCTGGAAGCGGAAGGTTACGATTGGGTCAAAGAAGAGCTGGGTATCGTGGACGAAACAGTTGGTCAAGAAGCCTAATCGGAAGGAGGAGTAAAGAATGACGACACAAACCGTACTTCCGGTAGAAGCGGAGCAACTCAAACAACTGTCCGCGAAGCGCGGCGAACCGGACTGGCTGACCGACAGCCGGACGAAGGCGCTGCAGCTGGCGGCGGAACTGGAACTGCCCAAATTGGAGAAGACGCGGATTGACCGCTGGGATTTGAGCAACTTCGGAACCCTTGCTGAAGCTCGGGGTGAACATACGCAGCAGTTACCTGACAGCATTCAATCGCTGGTGGAATTGAATGAGCAGAGCAATCTGCTGGTTCAACGGAATGCAGATACTGTATTTACCAAGTTGGCACCGGAGCTGGCAAGCCAAGGCGTGATCTTCACCGATTTGGAGACCGCCGTGCGGGAGCATGGGGATCTGGTGAAGGCGCACCTGCACAGCGTGATCAAGCCGGATGAGAATCGCTTGGCCGCTTTGCATGCAGCTTTGTGGAATGGCGGAGTTTTCCTGTACGTTCCGAAGAACGTGGTGATTGATACGCCGCTGCAAACAATTTTCCTGTTGGATGACGCGAGCTCTTCGTTCACGCCTCACGTTCTGATCATGGCGGACACGAACAGCCAAGTTACCTACGTGGATAACTATATTTCTGTAAATCTCAATGGAAACATCGTGCATAACGGTGCAGCCGAAGTGGTCGTAAAGCCGGGCGCCAAAGTCCAATTCGCGACGGTGCACCATTTGGCTGAGCAAGCAACAGATGTGACCTATCGCCGTGCAGTTGTTGAGAATGACGGCAGCATCGAATGGATCATCGGCGAAATGAACAATGGCGATTCGGCGAGTGAGACGCTGTCGATCTTGAAAGGGAACGGCTCGAACTCGGATGCGAAGGTCATCGCCGTTGGTTCGGGGAAACAACGTTTGAACTACACGACGAAGGCCGTCCATTACGGGAAGAGCTCGAACAGCCAAATGATTACCCGCGCCGTAATGCGGGAAGAAGCTACTGCGATTATTAACGGGATCACGAAAATCGAGAAAGGTGCCACGAAAGCGGACGGTCAGCAAACTGAGAAAGTGCTCATGCTAAGCCCGAAGGCTCGCGGTGACGCCAACCCGATTCTGCTGATTGACGAAGATGACGTTTCCGCAGGACACGCCGCTTCCGTTGGGCAGGTGAACCCAGAGCAAATTTACTACTTGATGTCCCGCGGGATTACCCGTGCAGAGGCGGAACGCTTGGTCATTTACGGCTTCTTGGCGCCGGTCGTTTCGGATATCCCGCTGGAACCGTTGCAGAAGCAACTGCAAGGTCTAGTGGAAAGGAAGCTGGGACAATGAGTATCCATGCTGAAGAGCTGAAGAAGCAATTTCCCATTCTGCAGCAAGAGATAAACGGGCATCCGCTCGTTTATCTCGACAGTGCGGCTTCCTCGCAGAAGCCGACGGTCGTAATTGAAGCGTTAAAGCATTATTACGAATGGGATAATGCGAACGTGCATCGCGGCGTGCATACGCTGGGCAGCCGGGCGACCGATGCTTATGAGAATGCCCGCGAGAAGGTAGCCAGATTTATCGGGGCTGCGCGCCGGGAAGAAATTATTTTTACCCGTGGCACTACGACCTCGCTGAATTTGGTTGCATCCTCTTACGGAGCAGCGAATGTCGGAGAAGGCGACGAAATCGTCATTACTCCGATGGAGCATCACAGCAATCTGATTCCTTGGCAGCAATTGGCGTTGAAGAAGAAGGCTGTATTGAAATATATCCCGCTGCAGCCAGACGGTCATATCGATTTGGCGGATGCGGAGAAGACGATTACCTCCAAGACGAAGATCGTGGCGACCGCTTACGTATCCAACGTCCTTGGCGTTGTGAATCCGATCAAGGAGCTCGCAGCCATTGCTCATCGCAACGGGGCGGTTATGGTCGTTGACGGTGCGCAAAGCACCCCTCACATGAAGGTTGACGTACAGGAACTGGATGTTGATTTTTATGCTTTTTCCGGTCATAAGATGTGCGCACCAACTGGAATTGGGGTACTCTATGGTAAGAAGCAATTGCTGGAAGCCATGGAGCCGATCGGGTAC
>NZ_JAWDJI010000137.1:0-42045 GCF_032465655.1 Paenibacillus sp. 3LSP
TTACAAACAATTTTTCTGTAATTTCTCATGTCAGGTTTGGTGCAAGGCTAGTGGCGAAATCGGTGCTTTTCCCAAAATCGCAGAAAAATAACTGTACTTTTGCAGTTAAACTCGCGTTTTAAGTCCAAATTCCAAAAAATAACTGCACTTTTGCAGTTATCGTGCCCCCTGTATCAGCAACATCCCCCCTCCCCTATCAAAACCACAAAAAAAACCGGTTGGGACACCTCCCAACCGGTTCCATCTCAGTTACTTTGCGTTGCCGCCTCCGGCAGCAAATCGCGACAAGCGCGCTCCAGATACGGATCAGCGCTTAGGAAATCGCGGAACACCGTATACTCCCGCCAAAGCTGCGACACGTTCCCTCCGCCCGATTTCACGGCGCGGATCAGGATATTTTTCGGCGTATGCTCCATATCGATGAACTCCAGCAGTTGCGTTTTGTAGCCCATCACGTCCAGCAGCTTAGCGCGAATCGCATCCGTCGCCAGTGCAGAGAAGCGCTCCTTCAGGATACCATGACCCAACAGCGGCTGCAGCACTTCGTTTTGCACCTGATTAAACAGCTCATGCTGACAGCAAGGCACGGACAGGATGACCGATGCGCCCCAGCGCACCGCTTTCTCCAGCGCTGCATCTGTCGCCGTGTCGCAGGCGTGGAGCGTTACGACCATATCCACCGCGTTAAGCTCGTCATAGTCGGCGATGTCGCCAACAAGAAACTTCAGATCGTCATACTGCAGTTTGCGTGCTAACCCGCTGCAATGCTCGATTACGTCGGCCTTGAGGTCCAAGCCAATCACGTTCAGTTTTCTTTGCTGCTGTACGGCCAAATAATGATACAGCGCAAACGTCAAATAGGATTTGCCGCACCCAAAATCAACGATGGTCAGCGGCCGCCCCGTCGGTAAATGAGGAAGGACATCCTGAACCATTTCAAGGAAACGGTTGATTTGCTTGAACTTATCGTACTTTTTAGCGAGCACCTTGCCTTCCCCGTTCATGATCCCGAGCTCCACCAAAAACGGAACCGGTGTTCCTTCCTCCAACACATATTGCTTCTTCCGATTATGGGTCAGCGTCCCCAGCGGCTTACGCGAGGGGGCTTTTTTCAGAATCGTGACCTTAAACTTCTTGCTGATCAAGACCTGATAATCGGCCTCCGCCGTGCACAGCAATCCTTGCCGGAACTCCTCAAACAACTTCGCCAGCTCGTCCGCGAAACGGTCAGCCGGGATATTTTGATGCAGCACCTTGTTGGGGTAGTGGTAGGCAAATTGATAGTGTAAACTCTTTTTGATTTCGACCGGTTTGATTTGAACCTTCGTGTATTCCGTCTCCCCCGGTCTGCGGCGGCCGCTGATCGTTGCTGTGATCAGACTGCCCTTCTCCGCCAGTTCGTTCGCGAGTTTGCGCAGTGATTCCATGATTGATTAACAGCTGCCTTTCTGCATAGTAGTCAATAAATCATAACGGTTGTTCAAAATTTAGCCTGGACGTCGGCAAGCCCTTCTTCAACTTCTTCAACCGGCAAGCCTCCCGCCGCAAGTGTATCTCGCGGTAGCGCAAGCAACCGCTGATAAAACGCTACCGCCTCTTCTTTAGTAGCATGGCCTTCCTCCAGCAAGCGGTAGAGTGCATTTTCTGCCTGGTCGTACCGACCTTCCGCTTCTTCCCATTGTAACACCAGCCATTCGGTGTCCGGCGGAAGACGGTAAGACTTTAGCAACGATTGCAGCTCAGCAATGGCCGAGGGCAGATCCCATAGGGAGCGGTCCGCCCCATGGAGCGCAGCGGTCAAGTATAGATGAAATGATTTGATCCAGCGCTTTGCCGCTTCGTCCGACTCTCCAGAGCTCTCGTAGACGTCTCCCTCTTCTTTGAGCAGACGGGACAGACTTTGGAGCTTGTCCGCCTCGATTTCCCCGCCGCTTTGAAACAGGCGCACGATGTCTTTGGCAGGTAAGTTCTCCAGCAGATGGGAGCTCAAGCGAAACTGCCTTTTAAACAGCTCGTCGAGCGTCCATAATGCTTCAATCTTCTTTTTCTGCTGTTTGAGCATAAACACTTTTCCCAGCATTTCCGTCATTTCTTCGATCATCTTCATCAGGTAATCTCTTCGCAGCACGGACACTCCTCCTCTCGTCCCTAAGTTCAAGGCTGGCTTCCCGCCAATTCAAAAAAAGCCGTAAAACCGGAGTTTTCCATGAAATCTCCGGTTCCTTGGCCTCGGTTCGACTAGCTGATTCTTGCGAAACGTTGTTTAGACTTGCTAGGTTTTACACTTCTACGGTCTTTCCCGTGACGCTGCGCATAAAATCGGCGATGACGGCTGTGAGCTGCTCCGGCGCTTCGTACATGCTCATGTGGCCCACGCCTTTAATGACCGCCTTTGTGACGTTGGGCCCTTCGGTCGTAAATAGCCGCGCCATCGGTACGACGTTATCGTTTTCACCTGCGACCAGCAACAGTGGTAGCGCTGTCGATTCCATCACGTCTCGGCGGTCGGGCCGCTCGCGCATCGCCAGCGCGGCTCCCGTTGCCCCTTGAGGCGGCGTCTTGTAGCCAATCTCCTTCACGCGATCCACTTCAGCTCCAAGTTTGCTGACATTGTCCGGTGCAAACAACCCCGGCACGAGCCCATCTACAAAGTGGGTAATGCCTTCAGACCGGATGCGGGAAACCGCTTGAAGCCGTTTCTCCTTCGCTTCTTCACTGTCCGGAAAGCCGGTGGAGTGGATCAAACCAAAGGCATTCAACCGATCTGGATACCGCTGAGCTAAGGAGAGGGCGGTGTAGCCTCCCATCGAATGGCCCAGCAGCGTGTACTTGGTGATGCCCAGCGCCTCCATCAGAGCGGCGACATCATCCGCCATTTGATCGATCGTATACGCGCCGACTGGCGCAGTTGTGGCCCCGTGGCCCCGAAGGTCGGGGGCGATGACCTGATATTGTTCGGCAAGCAGCGGCTGAACCTTCTCCCAGTAAGCGGAGCTGCCGCAGAAACCGTGCAGCAAAACCACTGTTTCGCCCTGTCCTTGTTGTTCATAGGCGATCGTTGTTCCGTTGACTGTTACTTTGTCCATTACGCTACCCACTTTCATCTCAATTTTAAAGGTTGTTCAAAAAGTTATCTTCGGATCACGTGGTGAATCTTGAAGCGTGTTCGACATCGAATCTTGAACTCAGCCGGGCCTTCCGCTGCTCACGTACCCCAAACGTACGCTCCGCTGCTCAGTCCCTCGCTTCATCCAACCTTCTCGGTGCTCCAAACCTAACTTTTTGAATTCTGATTTGAACCGGTTGTTCAAAAAGTTATCTTCGGATCACGTGGTGAATCTTGAAGCGTGTTCGACATCGAATCTTGAACTCAGCCGGGCCTTCCGCTGCTCACGTACCCCAAACGTACGCTCCGCTGCTCAGTCCCTCGCTTCATCCAACCTTCTCACCGGAACGCCGATGCCGCAGCGTCCGCGATTTCATCGGCCATTTGCATGACCTTGTACAGCGAGGTCATCTGCAGCGTCCAATAGGGCTTGGGACCGTTGACGTTCACGACTGCAGCGATGCTGTAATGCCCGACCTCAGGCAAGCTGGCTCCGACGGACCGGGCCGGTTGCAGCGGCTGGCTGGACACGAGGTACGTCCCTACGGAATCGGCCATCCCCAGGCAGGCATCGATGGCGATGATCACGCGCCCTTCGGGAATTTCGGACATGCGCCTCTCCAGATTGGTTGCGTCACACGGCTCGCGGAGTGTTCCGATGACGTGCTCAAATCCCAGCTCGGTCAGCTTCGTTCCCACCAACGGCCCCAGTGCGTCTCCCGTCGACCGATCCGTACCGATGCACAGAAATGTAACGTCCTCACGAAGATGCCGGGCACGAATGTCTGCAAAAAAAGCCGCCAGCTCCCCGCCGCTCAGCTTCCTCCGGTTTACTCCCGCTGCCGGCCATTCCTTCTGTTCCTGCATGACCTAGACACGCTCCCTCCCGGTATTTCGTAACCTGATTGTAACGCATTCGGACGCCAGGCCGCAAAATTTCATGAACCGCTTCCCTCGTGGTACAATAGCTAATAACCCATAAATCGGAAGGATGAAAACTTATGGATCTGTCCATCAAGAGCAAGGAAAATATTGAGTTCATGATCGAAGCGATCAAAAGCAAGCTGAAAATGGCTTCCGCAGCAGCGATGTCGGCGTCCGCATTCCACGTTAACCAATATGATGATATCCGCGATGTTTATGACATCGTCATGAGCAAAGAGCGGCTCAGCATCTCCGAAGTGGAAGCGCTGGCTCAAGAACTGGGAAGACTGCGGAACAAAGCCTAACCGGTAAGCGGCTCTGAATCACAGTTAGCGTTCCAGCTGGAACACGGTTTCGGCTTTCCCTACTTCCCAGCCCTCATCGTTCTTGATCGAAGACGGGAACGCCTCGCGGAGCTTCTGCAGCGTTCCTTCGTTTTCGTATCCGAGCTGCTCCAGTACGGATAAAGCGATCATTCCCCACTCTTCCTCGGAACCGTCCTGAATTTTAAACGTGATCCCCACGCGCTCACGGCGCAAAGCAAACGCATAAACCCCTTTAAAACCGCCTTTGGCCACGATATTCGGATCGTCCAGCAGGATCGAATCCACCCGCCCGGTGCCAGCAACCAGCAAGGGTTGACGGTTCATGGCGTTAGTAATCACTCTGACTGCCTCAGCGGTAGACGCATCCTCGATCAAATCCGGACATGCCAGCTTCAAATAGGCGGAAGCCAAAGCGGATAACGGAAGGGCGAACACAGGAAAACCGCAGCCATCTGTACCCAGAGTAATCTGCGCTTCCGTAAGCCCTGCCAAGCCCGCCAGCGTCGTCAAGATTTCCTTCTGAGCCGGATGCTCCGGATGATTATAGCTTTCCAACGGGTATCCTTTCATTTTGCAATAAGCCAGAACGCCTAAATGTTTACCCGAACAATTATGGTAGATTCGGCGATACGTCCCGCCTTGTCGAAGCAGCTGTTCCTTGGCAACTCGATCCAGCGGCAGGCTGGGAGCGCAAATGAGCCGTTCTTCGGTCAGCCCCGTCTTCTCCAAAATTCGATTCAGCGTCTCGACATGAATCTCCTCAGCTCGGTGTGAAGCGGCCATAATGGCAATCTCCTCGTCAGTTAGCCCGTAAGCCTCCTTAATTCCGGCACGGATCCCTGGAATCGCCTGGATCGGCTTGGCCGCAGAGCGAGTAAATACGGTGGCTTGGGGATTACCCGCTCGCCCCACAATGTTTCCTCGTTCATCAACAATACAAATATGACCATAGTGAGCGCATTCCAGCAGCCCCCCGCGATATTCATTCACCAGCAAAGCTTCGTTATAGTTCATCTCTTGTTCTCTCCTTAACCTGATCCATTCCCTGCACACATTTTGCTCCATTCCTACACAGTATAGTACTTTGGAAGCCCGCTGGCTATAGAGCCATCTAGCAAGAAGCAAGAGAGCGCCAGGTATACGATAAAGGCGTTTGTGCAAACTATTTACGGTTTCATAAGAGAACAAAGGAGGCTACATCCATGACCCAACCCGAGGACCTGCAGGAGCAGTATGTCACGAGGCAAATCCGGGCTGCCCAAGCCGGCGAGTATCCTGAGCATAAAGACATCGACGAAGCGGAGAACGGCTCCATGGTGAATGACATGGAGGATCTCATTCAGCTGGGAGAAGATATGGAAGCTATGCAAACCAACCGGGAAGATAAGAAGGACGGCTTGCTGCCTGATCCCGGACAATAAATATATGCAAAAAAAGCGTCGCCCCCATATCCCCAAGGCAACGCTTTATGTGGTGTTCATATGATTCATGATTTGCTTCAGGCGTTCGGTCGCCCGCTTCTGAATGCGGGATACACTCATCTGAGAGATCCCCAGCTTCCGGGCAATGGACCTTTGGGATTGCCCTTCCTGATAGGCCATCAGCAGAACCTGCTGTTCCTGCGCCTTTAATTGTCCCAGCGCTTGTTGCAAATCCATGCGGTTCTCAAGCGCATCGTAGTCGTCCGCATCCGCACTGATCATTTCACCCAGCGTTACGGCGCTTTCGTCCGGTGATAAGGGCGAATCCAGGGACACGTAATGATAACAATCCCGTCCGGCCAGCACCTCAACCGTTTCTTCCACCGAGAGCTCCAGAACCTCCGCGATCTCCTGTACATTGGGAGATCGCTCCAGCTTCAGCGTCAGCTCATCAATCGCCTGCTGAACCAGCGCTCCCTTTTCTTTAATTCTCCGCGGCACTTGAATATACCAAGACTTGTCGCGCAAATAATTTTTCATATGTCCGATCATGCTCTTCATCGCATACGGTTCAAACGGAATACCCAGCTCGCTGTCATACTGCTGCAGCAAACGCACTAATGCCATTTCGCCCACCTGGTACAGGTCTTCGTACAAATCCGGTCGATTTCGAGCAATTTTCGCGGCGGCCATTTTGACCATCGAATCGTATTTCCGGATTAACTGCGTGGCGATCTCATTGTCTCTGGTTTGCTGGTACAGCTGAATGAGGCGGGTAGATTCGTGCAAAGAAGCTTGGGGAGCCGCACGATCGGTCATACCTTCTCTTCACTCCTCTGGAGTCGGCGGACCATCGTCACCCTTGTGCCTTTTCCGGATTGCGTTTCTACGCGGACGTCGTCCATGAGCGCCTGCATCAGATAGAAACCTAATCCGCCAATCGGGGCCTCGCTCAACTCTTTTTCGTGTAGAGTCACGCCTCCAGCCTGTCGCCACGGCTCAAAGCTCTCCCCTTCATCTTTGACCGTAATAGACAAAGCATCCGTTAAGATCTCAAACGTGATTTCCATTTTGCCGGCATCCTGCTTGTACGCATACAACACCGTATTGTTGCAAGCTTCGGATACCGCCACTTTCATGTCTTCAATTTCCTCGTACGAAAATCCCATCTTGGAAGCAATACCGTACAGATTCAGCCTAACAATATCCACGTATTCTGCCGTAGCCGGTAGGCTGATGACAATTCTCTCTGTTTCTTCTATCATTAAGACTCGATCCTTTCCTTATTGGGAGTTCTCCTGCTCCGCGAAAAACTTAGCAATCCCCGTCATTTCAAACAGCTTCCGGATATGGTCCGGTACTTCCTGTACGTAAAACTTCGAGCTCATCCCATGCCTCGCTTTTAAGATGGACAGAAAAATTCCGATTCCGGTGCTGTCGATGTATTTCAACTCCTTCAGATTCAGGACTAAATCCGCGTCATCGATGCCAACCAGCGGATCCATCACCTTCCGGAAATCCGGCGCTGCAGACAAATCCAACTCACCTCGCAGCGATACGGTACAAACTCCGTTTTCTCGTTGGGTTGTGGTGGAAAATTTCAAACTTTTTCTTGTATTCATGAAATACTCTCCCTGGAATAGGTTTTCTTAATACAACATAACCCAGCTTGTCCACGACTGAATCAAGGGGGTTATTTGAACGAGATCCAGACCAGACATCTATCATCTTCTCGGTTCAGCGGAGCGGCATCTTGGAAGAACAACCGACTCATCGCCTCGCGGTCGAAGTGATGACTGCAGGTCTTCAACTGCTCCTCCAGCCATGCCTGCCGCGCCTCTATGGAATTCTCCTGCCCATCTATCAACCCGTCGGTGTAGAGAACGAGATGGCCGGGCCCTTCGTAATGTAGAACCTGCGGATAGGTTTCGATTCCATCAAACAAGCCTACGGGAGGCCCCACTTGATCAAAACGAACGGGTTGCTTCTTATCCGTGTAGAGGAGGGCTGGGGGATGTCCGGCATTCACGTATTCGATCACTTTGCGCCGGGTATCCACCACAAGATAGATGGCGGTGAAATAATATTGAATCAATTTGCTTTCAATATGCAGCTGGATAAAGCGGCGGTTCAGCTCCTCAATGACCAGCTTCGGTTCCACATAGGTAAACACGGTATCTTTGAGAACAGAGGAGATGAACATACAGAAGAGGGAAGAAGAAATGCCATGCCCCATCATATCCAGCAGGATCACTGCATACTTCCCCTCACCAAGCGAATACCAGGAGTACAAATCTCCGGCCAACTCATAAGAAGGCTTGTATAGAGCATCGATTTCGAACTCCGAATCATGGATCGGGGCGCTAAGGACCGCGTTCTGAACAAGCGACGCAAGCTTCAATTCCTCCTGGATGCGCTGATCCCGGTTCCGATGCCAGTCCTTCTCCAGCTTCAGCCGCAGTGCCAGACGAATTCGCGCCATCAGCTCCACCTTGTTGATCGGTTTCGTTACATAATCTACAGCTCCGGCATCCAACGCTTCCGCCAGCTTGTGGGAATCCCCAACGGCTGTAACTACGATAACGGGAATCTCCTTCAGATGTTCGGAGCGCTGCAAGATCCGACAAGCCTGAATCCCGTCCATCTCCGGCATCATCATATCCAGCAGGATCAAATCCACATCAGATGGTCCGCTTTCGTCAATCAAATCCAAATCTTTGACACCAAGCCGCTCGAACATGTCCCGGGCCGAAGTGACGGTGACCGTGTTGCGATAATTTTCCTTCTTTAAAATCTCACGTATGATCATGATATTTGTCGGATTGTCGTCAACGATCAATATTCGCATCATAATCTCCTTATCCAATGAGACTTAGAAGTGCTATACGAATCATAGTGAAAAAAGAAGGAACGGGGCGCTTTCCCGTTCCTTCTCGATTCACAATGCGGGCAAGGCTTGAGTAACAGAGTACATTACCCAGTCCATCTTTGGTTGAAACGGCAAATGGAATGGCCGCTTCACGTCCGCTTAACTCCGATACTTCTGCCAGACATCAGCGGCGAGATCCACCCATTTGACCCAATTCGCCGATTTACGATTCGTTTCCTGCTCCGGCTGTTCTCCTTCCGCTTGCAGCGGCTGGACTGAAGGTACAGAAGTTGCCGGGGCCGGAGATGCCGGAGCTTTGCGCTTGGCCAACAGCGGACGGCTGGCGATTCGACGGGCAAGGGCTGCCGAAACCTGCTTTGTTGCCAATGTCACTTCACTTAGCACTTCCCCCGCATGCTTAACCGATTCCATCAGCGGGTCGATCTGCTTCATTTTGTGCTGAATGTCGCCGGTCAGTTCATTCGCTTGCCGGACGATCTGCCGGACGTCGTTGCCGAGCTCATCAATCGTTTTTTGTACGTCCTTCAATGTTTCGGTGGTCGTCTTCAGCGAATGTTCCGCCGCTTTCAGCGTCTTGACCAAATAAACGACAAGCACCACAAAGGCCGCTGCAGCCACCGCCACGCTGATCTCCCAAATCATACCTGTTTCCTCCCTTTCCGTCCTTGGGCGTTCACCCATTCTTTCCTTAACTATACACGAAAATGGACGGAAGTGTGCGTAGAACCGTGAAATAAGATTACTTCTTTCGACGTAAAAATGAAAAAACCGCTTGGCCACTTCCTTACTCAAGAACGGGGCCAAACGGCATGATTTGATTTATTTCAGGACGCTGCCACCAAACATAAAGCGGTAAACCCAGGAGCCGTCAAGCTTGTCGACAATCACTCCGCCAGCTTCATTAGAATAGGTGTGCAAGAGCTGACCGTCGCCAAGATAGATCGCAACGTGGGTAATCCGTTGGCTTTGCTTGTCGATTCCTTGGTAAGACTTGGCCGAAGAGCCTTTATAGCTCATGAAGAAGACCAAATCACCGCGCTTCAATTGATCGATGCTGTATACGGCTGTTCCATTGCTCTTTATGTAATCCCCTTGTTTACGGGAATCCGCAGGGAGCGTGATGCCCAAAGCATCCTTATAGGCTTGTCTAACGAAATCAGAGCAGTCAAATGTATCCGTATTGCTGCGGCTGGAGCCGTACTCGTACGGAGTGCCGAGGTATTTCATACCGGCCTGAATGACTTGCTCGATCTGCTGGCTGATCCCAGTGGAAGGAGCGGGAGTAGGCGTTGGCTGCGGTGTGCTAGATTGTCCTCCAATTTCCAAATATTTATCATTCGTACTAACGTAACCTTTCATCCCGTCTGCCGTCTGTACTTTATAGAAATACTCATTGCTTTGCTCGAGAATCGTTAGCGTCGTCCCTTTGCGAAGCATTGTAATAACGTTGCCCGAGGTGGACGGTTGATCACGCAGATTGACGCCGTAGGTCACCGTTGCAGGCAAATTGAGCGAAGGTTGGGAAGGAGCGGTGTTTACAGTTTCCAGTTGAATGTATTTTTCGTTCGAACTAACGTAACCGGTGCTCCCATCTTCGGTTTGTACGAGATAGAAATATTTATTGCTTTGATCCAATACGGTGACTTCGGAGCCTTTTTTCAGAAATCCAATCACTTTCCCCGATGTGGAAGGTTTGTCACGGAAATTGACACCGCCGACAATATGGCCTTTGGTGATCGATTGTGAAGTTGCAGTTGCGGCGGATGCCTGATGAGGGACGGCTGTATAAGTAGAGAGAAGAATGGCACTCAACAATGTGATGGCTACGCTTCGTTTCATTTTCATGGGTGTTATCCTGCCTCCTAGTGTAAGTTCTTGGTGTTCGTCTTGTTCCAAAATCTCCTTTCTTTAGTTCTTGCACCCATTATAGCGATTGTCGAAATCAGTCTAAATCGGTCGAAGATCACTTTATAGAAAAGCGCTTTCAAAGACAATGGCCCTAGATTTTACCTATCGGAATTAGAGGCAATCGACCTATAAAAACTGGACGAATGTAACCTATAGCAGCCCTTCCCGTGCAATAGCACCGGATTTCTGCAACGAAAGTACCCGATTTCGCATGTAACCGCATAAATTACATATTAATTCCAATTTATCCAATCGGCCTATTTTTTAGGGACAAATGCCCGCTTTTCGCCAAAAAAGCCCGAACGGCAGGCTTGGTAAATGTTACCTTAGGCCTGTCCATTCGGGCTTGTTTTCACCTTCATCCTAATTCTTCAATCATCCTTATGACTTCCCGTCCAAAATCGAGTCCTATCTTTCTTTAGGCTCAATATGAACGTGAACATGCATGACGTTTTGCTTCTTTCTCATCCGTTCCTCAACCCGGTCACTGATCTTATGACTTTCGATCACCGTCAATTGCGGATCTACCTCAATGACAACATCGACCAGTACGTGATTCCCGTGAACCCGGGCCTTTAAGTCTTTAATTCCTTCCACGCCTTGAGTTCGGGCAATGGTGCTGCGCAGGTCGCCCAGCTCCTTTTCATCAAATCCATCGGTCAGATTATGCGTCGATTGGCGGAAAATATCCCAAGCGGTTTTACAAATAAGCAAACCTACCGCAATCGCAGCAACTACGTCCAGCCACGGCAGCCCGAATTGAGCCCCGATAATCCCAACTGCTGCGCCCACACTCACCAGCGCATCCGACAAATTATCCTTGGCCGCCGCCATGAGCGCCTGATTGTTAATCTGCTTCGCCAGCCTGCGGTTGTAAGCATAGACTCCGCCCATCGCCAGAGCACACACGATAGCGATCAGAGCCGACAGAATGTCTGGCTCGCTATGCACACCTTCGATCAATGACCGGACCGCACCAATGATGACTTGGATACCAACCATCGCCATAATAAAAGAAGCGACTAATGCAGCGATCGTCTCCGCACGAAAATGACCGTAAGCATGGTCGGAGTCCGGCGGCTTCTGTGAGATTCTAAGTCCGATCAGCACTGCCACCGAAGCCACGATATCCGTAAGGTTGTTAAACCCGTCGGCAAGCAGCGCGCTTGAATCAAACACAAACCCGCTGATTAATTTGAAAGCGGACAGCAATAAATAAGCGGCAATGCTTACCCAAGCTCCGCGTTCCCCTTTGCGTATATCGTCGTAAATATCCAAGTCCCGCACCTCCAGACTTCTCCCCGAAGCCAATAACCTACATCTTCAAGCTCTCAGTTCAAAACAAAACATCAAAAGCGTTTTATCATCGTAGCAAATCAACCCCGTGTAAGTCTAGAGAAACAGTGTTGCCCCCGGGAAAAGCAAGCCCTCATCATTATTCCCGTTGTACGCGCATTTAAAAACGTATAAAATAGGGACACCCCCTTTCCAATGTCAAGGAGATGATCAGCGTGACGGAAAATCAAGAACCACGTAAAATCGATTTGGCCGAAGCGATGCGCCAAAAACTGCAACAGAAAAAGCAGCAGCAGCAAAACGGCAACAAACCGGGATTGAAAGACAGTTTTCAAACCAAAACACTGAAGAGCCAAAATAATAAGAAACCGAACAACCAGCGCCGCCGGACGGGCGGCTCGTAAGAACGTAAGAGGTGCAGTAAGAGGCCCATGCCGCAATCGCATGGGCCTCTTCTAATTTCTGATCGAGTCAGATACAGTTAGTTCCTCGGTGTAATTTCCCACTGAATCCAAGCCGCGTCGCTTTCCCTGCACTCACCGTTTAGCTCCAACGCCACGGTCCATCTTTGCTCATTTCGTACCGTAACGAGATGGCCCTCGCCTTCTTTCGCCGGTTGGATGCACAAGTCAAAGCTTGCGTCCGCAATGCGCAGACCTTCCAGTTTGCACTCCTTATCGTGCCATGCGCTAGGAAGCTGCGGCTTCAAATGTAGCAAACGCCGGTGTGCCTGTGGACGGACGCCAAAGAAGTGACGGATCAACGGGACCGCCAGCGCGTAAAGGGTCCAAGCCTGTACAACACAGCCGTAGTCTGGAGACATTTCCGTGAAAGACCCGGGCAAAGCCACGGAGAAGGTGCGCAGCAAGCGACGCAGCAGCTCCAGCGCTTCGTCCGGATGGCCGTTAGCCACTTCAGCCACAGCGTGGACCCCCGTTGAAATCGTCATCGTCCCTTGCTTGTAAATCCCTGATAGATACGTTCCGTATGGACCGATAAACTCCTCCGACCGCATCGTCGCAAGCGCTCTAGCTGCTTTGTCCGGATCCGCGATCCCCGCCTCCATGGGGGTAACGATGACCCAGTTCTTGTTTAATAGCCATGCCTGGTCACCTACATGACCGGTCGTTCGTTGCAGCAATCTCCTAACATATTCCTCATACTCGGCGATTCCTTGCTTGCGGGCAAGGGAGATCATCACATCTGCCTTGGCCTCAACCGCTTCACGAGGGGCAATCGCATCACCGTACAGCCCTTCATCTTCACACCAGTACGCCTGATTCACGGCAGCTACCGCCCGTTTCGCCAGCTCGCGGTATTTGACGGCATTCGCAGATTCACCAAGCTGCTCGCTCATCGCGGCCATGGCCTGAAGTGCTTTCGCCGTATAAACTGCGCTGTCGATCAGTTCCATGTTGAGCCCTGCGATCTCAATAATGCCGTAACCGGAAGGGAATAAGTCCCCGTCACCGTCCATTTCTTCAAGGAGCCAATCAATGCCCTTCACGCAGTATTCGTAATGGCGACGCAATAACTCTTCGTCGCCGGTCCACTCAAATAAATCCCATACAAATGCGATGTAATGTGCCGTCTCTTGAGTATTCCCCGGATTCGCAACCGCCCCCATCGTCGTGATCTCGTGGACGATTCTACCGTTGCCGTTGACTTCTTCCGATTTGCTTCGCAGCAGCTCCAGCGTGTCGATCGCCAGCTGGGCGTCTCCGATCGCAAGCACGCCTTGCAAAGCATACGTACTGTCACAGCCGAACCACCACGGGTAAGTGGGCCCCCCGGCTGTCAGACCTCGTCCCAGTTGATCTACGGTTTGCACTAGCCATTGATTGTTCCATTTCGCCCAGGCAAACGCTTCGTTCAACAGCGTCTCTCCGGCAATTTCTAAGCGCGCTCGCGCCTCGATCTCTCGATAAGCCGCCTGTTTTTCCGCCAGAAGTGCTTCGTGCCGCAAGGTCAATCGCTCATAGGTTTGGGTGCATTCCGCTTGCGAGGCATACGATCCTGCAGCAAACAGCCGAAATTCAAACGTCTCCTGGCCGGCTAACTCGATCTGCGCCCGAAACGCAACGCCGCAACCCGCTCCGGCAGTGAACTCAGGCCCATATAACGACGTTCCCGTTTCTATATGGGGCTCCGGCAAGTCCGTACCAATCTGTACGAACCATGGATGTGCCGAATCCTTTACCAGTACCTTGCAATCCGCTGTTTCCATTGGTTCGTCCCGTTCGCCATCGACAATCCCCATATGTTCCGAGAACCACACTGGGCGTAGGTCTGTCCGGGCGAGTAGTTCCAATCCTAGCCGCACGGTTTCTCCTTCGTAAGCCTGCACTCGGTATTTGGCGATAAAGCCTTTTTCCCGCTCCGGCGCAAATTGAATCCGCTCGATGGACACCGGAATATGACTGAGCCCATGGTCATACTCGAATCGGCTTCCCCAAGGCTCGTTCGTAAACGTATCCGCCCGAGTCCAAACGGAAATCCCCCGATCCAAATCGGTTACCTTCAGCCAGAAGCCGTCGAGCAGCTTGATTGGATGCAGCCATACACCTCCCATTTCATTGGCGACATGATGCCCGAAATCGGGAAAAGTCCCGTCCTGCGCCCCGCAAATTTTGATATATTCCCCGGCGTTGTAATATAAGTTAAACGGATGTTTGCTGCTTCGTCCGGTCATGAACATTCTCCTCATTGTTAGTAGATTCGCTTAGCCCTTAACGGCCGAAGAGATGGAGATCCCTTCGATGAAATACTTCTGGACAGCAAAGAATACGATCAGAGCCGGCAGCATCACAAGAATTGTGGCTGCCATCAGCATATTCCACTCCACGTTGTACAACCCTTTGAACATGGAAAGCCCCAGTGCCAGGGTATATTTCTCATTGGAATTCAAATAAATCAGCGGACCTTGGAAATCGTTCCAAACCCCCATAAAGGTAAAAATGGACACGGCAATCAACGGCGGCATCGATAAAGGGAGAATGATTCGAATAAAGATCTGCAGCCGGTTGGCTCCATCCACAAATGCCGACTCGTCCAGATCCCGCGGGATGCCCCGAATAAATTGACGAATCAGGAAGATGTTAAAGGCACCTCCGCCGAAAAAGGCGGGCACAATCAAAGGCAGAAACGTATCCACCCAGCCTGCTTCCTTAAACATGATGAACATCGGAATCATCGTGACTTGGGAAGGCAGCATCATCGTCGCGAGCAGCACCAGGAACAGCGTCTTTTTTCCCTTAAAACGAAATCTGGCAAAGCCGTAAGCACACAGTGCAGAGGAAAAAACCGTTCCAATCAGAACTGGCACTAAAATCGTCAGCGTATTCAGCAAAAAATTAAAAAACGGAATCGCCTGAACGGCATCGGAATAGTTGCTCCATAGCCACTTCTCCGGTAAGAAGTTATCCTTAAACACTTCCGCCGGCGTCTTCAGGGATGTAAAAAAAGTCCACAGCAGCGGCACGAGCACGACCGCAGCTCCAGCTATAAGGATCAACAGGCTAAGGATTTGAGCTGGGCTGAATCTCTTGGTCGCAAGGTTCATCGTGATGCCTCCTCGTATACGGTCACAGTGCCAATCTCTAAGGACAACGGCTTGCCGTCAATCCGGATGTCCAACTTAGTCAGATCGGCTGCATTCGGCAACTCGCTGACCTCGAACTCATCGAACTTATTAAACGTTCCGTTCACAAACAAATTTCTTTTCTCTCCGATATAAGACTCTTCCGTCGCCGATCGAAGCCCCATATACCCATTTCCAAGCGACATGATGGCTTCGCATTTCCCAAGGGCTAACGGATCAAATCGAACCTCGGAGAATACCCAGTTGTCCAGCTCCTCTGTCGTTTTGGGGTTGTAGCATAGCATAAGTCCATTCCTCTCCAAGCTGCAAAATTTGTGTTGTTTGAAAGCGTAATCGAAAACGTTTTCGAATCAAGGACAAAAAATTCGAAAACGATTTCGACCAGAGTAAAATAAAAAAGCAATTGCTAATCGAAAACGTTTTCGAACCCATTATTGCACCTTCACGGACTCTCTGTCAATAACCTCGAACGAAAGAAATTTATGAAATCCTTCGGTTCGATTCTCAAGCATTTTTACAACCTCTTCAAAAGCCGAATATCCGATCTTCTCGAAATCCTGGCGGACCGTCGATAATTTAGGGGTCGTATAGCTGGACAGTACGATGTCGTCAAACCCCATAATCGATAGTCGCTCTGGAATCGAAACGCCTAATTCCCGGCATCGGGTCATAAAGCCGATCGCCATCAGGTCGCTGGCAGCAAATACAGCCGTCACCTCAGGATGGTTCTGCAAATACGCTTCGGCCGCGTGATAGGCTTCTTCCTCCTTAAAAGCGGCGTCGATCACTCGGTCAGGATTATACGGCAAACCCGCCGCCTCCAAGGCTTGGCAGTATCCTTGCAACCGCTGCACGCTAACCGCAGCGAAGCTGTGTCCGTTAATCATTCCGATATGCCGATGGCCCTTGCGAATCAAAAATTCCACCGCTTGCTTGGCGGCGTTGACATTGTCCGTAGAAACAGAGCCGGTCTTCGGCCCAACGACATCCGCATCGACTACCATGCACGGCAATTCGCTGTTCACCAGCTCTTCGAAATAGGGATCTGTTGTCCGGAGGCCCGCGATGACGACCCCGGCGATTTTATTTTCCTGGCAAAATTGCCAGTAAGACTTGTCCTGCTGCTCAGACAGACTGCGGGTATAAATGACCACTTCATAGCGATATTGCTGTGCGGCAGCATATACCCCGCTCATGATTTGAAACAGCACACCGTCTTTGCCGTTGGCTTGCTCAAAGTTGGAAATGATTAGTGCAATGGTCTTCGTGACCTTATGCTTCAGGTTTTTCGCTAACCGATTGGGAAAATAGTTCAATTCCTGCGCGGCCTGCATCACCTTTTGTCGCGTCGTCTCGCTGACGTCGGGATAACCGTTTAACGTCTTCGACACAGCGGCAATAGATACGTTGGCCAGCTTGGCTACATCTTTTATCGATACCATCTGACTCACCACGACTTCATGTATTATTTAGCCGCACAAAAGACCAGCCTAGGTCCTCGTGCGGCTTCATGATTTACCTATGAAACTTTATACTTCTTCCGGATACATCGATTTCCGCAGGTTTTGAATCTCTTCGCTCTCAAGATATTCGTCGTAAGTCATGACGCGATCAATGATGCCGTTTGGCGTAATTTCAATGATGCGGTTGGCGATCGTTTGGATGAACTGATGGTCATGCGACGTGAAGAGAATCGTGCCATCAAAGTCGATCAAACCGTTGTTGAGCGCCGTAATCGATTCGAGATCCAGGTGGTTGGTCGGCTCATCAAACAGCAGCACGTTGGCGCCGTTCAGCATCATTTTGGCCAGCATACAACGAACCTTCTCGCCCCCGGACAGTACGCTGGCTTTCTTCAGCGCTTCTTCGCCGGAGAACAACATCCGTCCCAGGAAGCCGCGCAGGAACGTTTCGTCCTGATCCTTCGGCGAATATTGGCGCAGCCATTCCACCAGATTGAGATCCACCCCGTCGAAATAACGGGAGTTGTCCTTCGGGAAGTAGGCCTGAGAAGTTGTAATCCCCCAGCTGTATTCCCCGCTGTCGGCTTCCAGCTCGCCCATAACGATTTGGAACAACGTCGTTTTCGGCACGCTGTTAGGTCCAACGAAGGCGATTTTGTCACCTTTGTTCACGACGAAGCTGACGTTATCCAAGACCTTTTCGCCTTCGATCGTTTTGGTCAGCCCGTCTACGGTCAGCAGCTGCTTGCCTGCTTCACGCTCTGCCTTAAAGTGCAGGAACGGATATTTCCGGTTGGACGGACGAATATCCTCCAGCGTAATTTTCTCGAGCTGCTTCTTCCGCGAGGTCGCTTGTTTCGATTTCGAAGCGTTCGCCGAGAAGCGTTGAATAAAGGCTTGCAGCTCCTTAATCTTCTCTTCCTTCTTCTTGTTAGCGTCCCGCTGCATTTGCAGCGCCAACTGGCTGGATTCGTACCAGAAGTCGTAGTTGCCGACATACAGCTGGATTTTACCGAAGTCGATATCCGCGATATGCGTACACACCTTGTTCAAGAAGTGACGGTCATGGGATACGACGATAACGGTGCCTTCATAATCCATCAGGAAGTTCTCCAGCCACTGGATCGATTCAAGGTCCAAGTGGTTAGTTGGTTCGTCCAGGAGCAGGTTATTCGGGCGGCCAAACAGCGCTTGCGCCAACAGCACGCGGACCTTCTCGTTGCCGCTCAGCTCAGCCATCTTCTTATCGTGCAGCTCGCGTGGAATGCCAAGACCAATCAGCAATGCCGCTGCGTCCGACTCGGCTTCCCAGCCGTTCAGCTCAGCAAATTCGCCCTCCAGTTCGCCTGCACGCAAGCCGTCCTCTTCGGAGAAATCGGGTTTGGCGTACAGCGCGTCCTTCTCCTTCATGATCGAATACAACCGGCCGTGCCCCATAATCACCGTTTCCAGCACGGGGAACTCGTCGTATTCGTAATGGTTCTGCTTGAGGACCGCCAAGCGCTCGCCCGGCGTCATAAACACTTCGCCTTGGTTGGGCTCGATCTCGCCGGACAGAATTTTCAGGAACGTCGACTTGCCCGCCCCGTTTGCCCCGATCAAACCGTAGCAGTTGCCGGGAGTGAATTTTATATTTACATCTTCGAAAAGTGTCCGTTTTCCATACCGGAGCGTCACACCGTTAGTACTGATCATGTTAGGCATTACCATCCTTTTTTCATTTATCGAACTACTGGCTCAATATTATAGCATACATTAGCCCTTAAGTTGAGCGTTGTCAGGATATTGCAAGCTTTGGGCATAAAAATACCCCCAACCTCCACCAAGGAAGGTCAGGGGGAAGAGAGCTTATTCAACCACGGTATAACCTGTGGTGTTCTCCAGAATTTCGACGGAGAAGGTGCTGCCGTCTGCGTTCCGTGTAACGCGAACCGACAAGTGCCCCCCGCCGATAGCGATATGCGTCGCCTCCAGCTGGTTCATGCCTTGCACAAGGAACGGCGACAATGCGATTTCTCTCCGCAGCGCATCGGGGTACAACCCCAGCATCGCCTGCAGGAAGACGATCGACGTGCCGGCTGCCCAAGCTTGCGGCGAGCAAGTCGTCGGGTACGGAACCGGATGCCCCAGCCCCGCGTCATGCCCGCAGAACAGCTCCGGCAAGCGCTGGTACTCGAAGTGTACCGATGCATCCAGCAGTCCCGAGATGACTTGCTCCGCTTCCTGCTTAAGACCAAGCTTGCCAAGGCCAAGCAAGATCATGGCATTGTCATGCGGCCATACGCTGCCGTTATGATAACTCATAGGGTAATAGCCGGTAGATTGTGTACTCATCGTCCGAATGCCGTACCCGTTAAACATATCCGGCTTCATCATCCGCACGGCCTGCGCCTTGGCGCGAGAAGCCTCAGGCATGCCGCTCATCAGCAGATGCCCCGGGTTCGAGCTGACGCTGCGGACTTGGCGCAAATCTTTGTCCAAGGCAATCGCGTAGCATTGCTCGTCCTCCATCCAGTAAGCGGATTCGAACCGCGCTTGCAGTTCTTCCGCTTCCGCTGCCAGCCGCCGGGCCGTCTCCGGTTCGCCCATCAACTCGAACAACGGCGCCAACGAATGCTTCGCCTGGTAGACATACCCTTGCACCTCAGCCAACGCAATCGGTGAATCCGCGTAAGCACCGTTCTCGTGCATAATCGAGTTGGCGGAGTCCTTCCAGCCCTGGTTCGGGAAGCCTTTGTCCGCTTCCTGCTTGTAAGCCATAAACCCGGAGCCCGACCGCATGGATGCGTCGATATAGTCAAGAGCGCGCATGATGTTCGGCCGCAATTCCTGCACCAAGGAGAGGTCACCGGTCCAGCGGTAATATTCGCCGATTAACACAAGGAACAACGGCGTAGAATCAATCGTGCCGTAGTACGGAGAGAACGGCGATTGTTGAGTGGTGACCAGCTCGCCAAAGCGGATCTCATGCATGATTTTACCTGGCTGTTCGTCTCGCCACGGGTCAACCTTCTCACCCTGATATGCTGCCAACGTTCTTAGTGTCCCAACGGCATGCCGCGGGTTGATCGGGAGCATAAAGAGCGACGTGATCAGGCTGTCCCGCCCAAAAGGAACCGCAAACCAAGGCAGCCCCGCAACCGTCGTGTCACCATATCCGATATCCGTCGTTAACATCCGCAAGTCCTGCACCCCGCGCCGGTACAATTCATTAAATACCGGAGAATCGGAAGCGATGCGGGTGTTGTCCGCATACCATGCCTCGTAAGACTGCTCCAGCCGTTGCAGCCCTTCATCAAAACGAAGCGGCTTGCCCGTTGGAAGCAGCTTGTCCGCCATTGGGACAATTTGAAACGTAACTGACCATGTCTCTTGGATTTTCAAAGACAACGGGAACGTGACCGTCCCGCCGGTATACACCTGTCCGCCCTCAGCGTCCCAGGAGATCCGGGTTTGTCTGATTACCTGGTCTGCTCCCAAATACCGGAACGTCATTTCCTGATCTTGGACGACAACTCCTTCCATCTTCCCGACGTCCCCCGTGCGGTATTTACGGACCAGGAACATGTCTTGAAAGTCCGCATCGAACGAAACAGACGCATCAAAGGCGATCTCCCGCGGAAAATAATTCGTGAAGGCAATCCGTTCATAAAGTCTGCCATTATAGATGAAGCGGTCGCGCGTAACTTCAATCGCCCCTTCATCCTTAACTTCCTTAATTAACCGGAAGCTGGCCACATAACTTTTGTCGCCTGCGGAGGACAGAAGCATGGGTTTCGCGCCGTCCACCTCCAACTCAAAACGGCTTAAGAAGCGCGTATCTTGCGCGTATAGTCCATGACCCTGTTCATTGTCTCGGCCGATATCGCCGTTCAGCTCGGAGAGCATAAACAGCTCCCCTTCTTTGATTACGCGGTAATCCATCATTAGCCTCCTTGAGTTGTGTAATCAACCTTTGATGCCTGCATTTGAAATGCCCTCGATATACTGCCGCTGGAACAGGAAGAAGAAGAGAATAATCGGCAGCGTCGCTAGCACGACACCTGCCATGATCAACGACGTATTTTCGAAAAATTGATCCTTCACACTGTTCAGACCTACGACAAGTACGTACATATCCGGCTGATTCGTCAGCGTACTTGGAATCAGATAACTGTTCCAGGTTCCGGCAAATGCCAATATAGCCATCGTAATCAGCGATGAACGAGCCAGCGGATAAACAATCTTCCAGAAGGCGCCCATCTTCGTCAAACCGTCAATCCGGGCTGCTTCCAAAAATTCGTTAGGCACCGAAATAAAGAACTGTCGCAGCATAAAAATATACAGCCCTTGATACAGGAAGGGGATGGTCAAAGCCCAGAACGTGTTAAGCCAGCCCAGCTGAGCCATGTTCACGTAAACCGGGATCAAGATCATATGGTACGGCACCATCATCGTAGCAACCACAATCCAGTAAATCACCGATTTGCCCCGGAATTTCAGCTTGGCGAGGGCAAAACCGGCCATCGGGTTAATGACCATATTCCCCAGAACGACCACGCCGGTCATGATGATCGTGTTCAGAAACCAGCGCGGAACATTATAAGCTTCATTCGTAAAAAACATTTTGAAGTTATCCAGCGTCCAGTTTGCCGGTGACGTGATTGTATTTACAAAACGCATCGGCACTACGGAAGAATACAACGTATAAATAAAAGGGACGGCAAACAGAAGCCCTAAAATAATCATGCCAAGGTAAAGGAGCGTTCGACCTATACGCTTACGACTATTCATGTTCTCACTCCTTCCCGTCCAAGAATTTTTTTTGCAGATAAGTAATTAGCATAATAATGATAAAGAACAGAACAACGGCTGCACTGCCGTACCCGATGTTCATGTAACGGATCCCGTGTTGATAGAAGTAGGTAACGACCGTGCTCGTTGCGCCAGCCGGCGTCCCCAGCGACCCGTACCGAGAAATGGCGGCGATTTGGTCATAGATTTGAAATCCGGCAATCGTTGACACCGAAACGATAAAGAACGTCACCGGCTTGAGCGAAGGCACCGTGATATAGCGGAACTTATTCCATTTTGAGGCCCCGTCAATCTCACTTGCCTCGTACAAGTCTTTAGGAATTTCCTGCAGGCCGGACAGATAGACGATCATCGTAAACCCAGCTTGCTGAAAAATAAACAGAATGCACACAAACAGCAGCGCATACTTCGTATCGGCGTACCAGGTGACATTGCCGAATCCCAGCGTACCGAAGAAATTCGTCAGGAACGTCCCTTGCTTAAACAGCATCATGAAGACGGTCGTAATCGCAATTTGCGAAGTAATGTAAGGCAGGAAGAAGACCGTCCGAAAGATGCCCTTGCCCTTCAGCTTCTGGTTGACAAGCAAGGCTAGGAACAAGCCAAGAATCGTCTGCAGCGGGATCGAAACGACCACGATCTCCAGGGAATGAAGCAAGGCGCGAAAGAACTCCCGGTCATGAAGAATTTCCACATAGTTGCTTAATCCGATAAACTTGGCTTGATCCAGCGAAGCAAAGTTGGCATCCTGAAAGCTTCTGACAAAAGACTGAATGAAAGGGTATAAAAACCACCAAGCCCATAAAAGTAAAAAAGGCAGGGTAAACAACCAGCCTAATGTCAGATCCGAATCGGCCATGGAACGAAACACGGATTGCCTATTTTTACTAGTTTTCACGGGTAGCACCTCTTTTCTGCGTTTTGGTCGATGAAGTAAAAAAGGTACCGCTCCCTCTGAAACATGCCTGTTCAGGAGAGAGCGGCTGCTATTCAATAAGCGAATGAAACTTAGTTAAACTGACTTTGAATATCGTCAAGAATTTGCTGCGCCGTCTTGCCGGATCCACCAAGGATCAGGGCTTCCAGCTCTTGCACAAGCGCATCGGTAAAGCGTTTCGTATCTGTTGGATATTCGAAGTCCGTGCTGTATTCCAGCGCTGGCTTCAATGCGCTGAATTCCGGGTTTTTCTCGAAGTATTGGCCGGACAGCGAAGTTAATGCCGGATTAAAGCCCAACTCCATAAAGGCTTTTTGCGTTTCGTCGTTTGTCATGTAGTAAGCCGCTTTCAGCGCTGCCTCTTTGTTCTTGGCGTCCTTCAGCACGATATAAGCGTCAGAGCTCATCGTGCTGCCATTGGTCGTCCCTTTCGGAATCGGCAAAGCCACATATTTGAGATCCGGATTTGCGTCCTTCAGGTAACCCTTGTACCAATAACCGCCGGTGCTCATTGCACCTTTCTGGTTGCTGAAGACCTCGCCGTCCCAACCAAAGCCCAGGGACTTCGGCGTAACCGCAATCCCTTCTTTATACATATCAATGATCAGTTCCAGCGCTTTGACGTTTTCTGGGGAGTTGATCGTTTTACCATAGCCCCAACCGCCGCCGAAGCTCTTCACATAGTTGGTGATATGGAAAGCATCCAGGTTCACAATGATGCCTTTTACATCGCCTTTATTCAGCACCTTGGCTGCTTGAATCACTTCATCCCAGGTTGTTGGGTAAGCGCCAAGCCCGGCATCCTTCCACATCTTCTCATTGATCAGGAACATCGCAGGCATGTCTGTATTCGGAATGCCGTACATTTTGCCGTCCACGTTCCAAATGTTCTTCGAGGATTCCGGGAAGCGGCTCATATCGATGCCCGTGCTTTGAATCAGATCATCGATAGGGGTAAACAGATTTTTGTTGATGTACTCATACGCGCCTTCATTGGACATCTTGATAAAGTCCGGTGCAACGCCCGCGGCGATTTCACCCGGCAACGTATTCCAGAACTGTTCACTGCTTGGGTACTGCTTGATCTTCAATTCAATATCCGGGTAAACCGTGTTGATCTTATCGGCTGCGTCTTGGTAGATCGCCAAATCTTGGGCGGTGCCCCAGAAGCCGAAGTTCACGGTGACTTTTTGTCCTGACTTAGTCCCGCTTCCTTCTGTATTATCAGCGGTTTTGCTGCTTCCGCAAGCGGTCAAGCCTACGACAGCGGCAAGACACAAAATCAGCAGAGCTGATAGTGTTCTTTTTCTAGCTTTCATGTTGTTGCCTCCCTTTTGATAACTTCTATCTTTCTTGCTCCTTAAGCATAAACACCCCTAAAAACAAAAAAAATTAATCAAATATTGATTAATTTTAGATTTTCGCCTCGATTTCGAGTTGATTGTGTCAGGCGATGGTATGAGTTTTTAATATAATCACACTTTTTTATCTGATTTATGCTTCTTTTTTATCCTTCTTCATTGCGGTATTGCTTCGGGGACACTCCTGTATACTTGCTAAATACGATGGCAAAATGCGCCTGATTGCTAAACCCCACTTTCTCAGCGACCTCGTAAATTTTGTAACGGTAATCTTTTAGCAGCTCTTTGGCTTTGTTAATACGCAGTTCATTAATATAATCAAACAAGCCTTGCCCTACTTCTTCTTTAAACAGACGGCTGACATAATTCGGGCTAACTTGGAACAGGTCGGCGAACAACTTCAGGGACAAGCTGTCTTGATAATGATGCTCAATGTACTCCAAAATATGACGGGTCAACTGGCTGTACCCTTTGAAAGAAGCGTTGATCTCTCCGCCAAGCCGTTGTTCAAAGACAGTCCGGTAAGCACTCGACATTTGCACGAAATCTTCAAAACCCCCGTGATCGCCGAGATCTTCCTCCGTTTTCCCGTTGCGGCCCATCATAAACAGCAGGCCTTCATAGACTTTCTGTACTTCTGTCTCATCCAAACACTCTTCCGAACGGATCAGATTCTCCCAACGTGACAACACATCCATGAACTTCTCGTGGGCATGCTCAGCCAAGGCGGATTTCATTTGCTGCACATAAGCATCCGCTTGATTCAATGCCGCCTCACTTCGCTCCTTCTGGTGGCTGTAATAGAAAATCAAGGTTTCCGGATGATAAAAATGGTGCGATAACGCTTGCAGCGCTTGTTTGTACGCCAAGGGCACTTGCTCGAAGCGATCCATCCAATCGCTGACGCCGAGCACAATATCGATATTTACGAAACGCTTCAGCGTCGAACTGATCCGCTGCACGATGTCGTTCACGCGCGTTAGCGAAGCAAGCAGACTCTTCAGTTCGCTGTTGCTGATCAGAAGAGCGTACATCCGCTCGGTTAATGGCAGGAACTCGATCTCCTGCTCCGCAGAAACGACTTCGTTCACCATATTTTGCACGGTGTTCCCAAGGACGGTCTGCGACGATTCGCTGTATCGTTGCAGCACCTTGTCATAGTTTTTGATTTTGAACAACACGACGTAGATATTGCCTTCTTTCAACCGCGTTTCCGAAAGCTCATGCCGGGTGCCCGTCCCGTTCAGCAAGCCGATAAGCACTTGTTCCTTGTGATTGGTCACCTTTGGAGGGTGCGAAGGAGCGGACATTCCGAGTTGCTCCCGGATATTCTGCAGCATGCCAATCAACTCCCGGTCATTCATGTCCGGTTTATGAAAATAATCGAGCGCCCCGAGCTTCATCGCTTCCTTCACAAACCCGAAATCGTCAAAGCTGCTCAGGACCACCACTTTAACGGGCAGCTCCTGCTCTTTAATCCGGCGCAGCACTTCAAGCCCGTCCATTCTCGGCATCTTGATGTCCAGCAGCACAACATCCGGTTGCTCGCTGACGATGAGCCGCAACGCCTCATCTCCATCTCCGGCTTCGCCGATGATCTCCACGCCTTGGGCCTGCCAGTCGATCGCCGATTTAATGCCGATTCGCACCAGCGGCTCATCGTCTACAATCAACATTCTCATTTGCTGTCCCTTCCCCCTGCCGTATCATTTCGAATGACTGGAACGCGTATCAGCGCCACCGTTCCTCCCTGCCTTCCGGGAGCAATCCATAAGCCATAACCCGGTCCAAAATGCAGCCGAATCCGGCTTCGAATATTTTGAAGGCCAATCGAGTTAAACCCATCTCTGGAGACTTTCTTATATCCCGGCTTGGCCTGTAACTCGCCTTCTTCCGGGAACCCCCGGCCGTTGTCCGCGACTTCCACGTACAAGTCGCCTTGCCGTTCATAAATGGAAATGTTCAGCATGCCTTTATAATCAATTCCCTCAAAGCCATGAAAAATCGCATTTTCCACCAGGGGCTGAATCAGGAATTTCAAGGTTTGATACTCGATAACTGCTGGATCAATCGAATAGGTCACCTCAAACTTGTTGAAGTACCGGAAATCCAGGATTTTGGCATAGCTTTGGACAAATCCGACTTCCTCAGCGATGAGCACCAAGTTCTCATCCGTCTTCATGCTAAACTTCATCACGGATGCGAAGGCTTGCAGCGCCTCCTCAATTCCGGATGCGCCCTGGACTTTAGCCATCCACTTGATAACATTCAGCGTATTGTAAATAAAATGCGGGCGGATTTGCGATTGCAGCGCGTCCATCTCCAGCTTGCGCTTCTCTTCCTCCTTCTCGTAAATCCGCGTAATCAAACTGCGAATTTCCTGCAGCATTAGATCAACCGTACTACTGATTACCCCAACCTCATCGCTTTGCTGCGTATCGAACCGGACATCAAGTTGGCCCTGGGCGACCAGCTTCATTTTGCGGTTCAGCACGGCCAATGGCTTTAGAATTCGCGCTGCGATCCGCAGGGAGATCAGGATCGACAGGATTAGCAGCAGCAAGAGCGTACCAGCCATAATGGCAACCAACTGGTACACAATGGAGTAGATGTCGTCCTTTGCAATCAATGTCACCGCATGCCATTCGGCCACCTGAGACGGAGAAGAGATCAGATACAGCTTTTGATTAATCCACATTCGGGTCGTACCGGTCCGGCCGGACGGCTCCTCCTGAAAGCCGCTCCCAAACGCGGCGGAAGCCGCTTTGCCAATCTCCCCGCCATTGGAGCTTTGGATAATTCGCTGATCTTCATCCAGCAAATAGAAGTTGGATGCTTCCGCGAACGCCGTATTACTCCACAACGTCTTCAGCTTGTCCGCAGAAATGTTGAAGACAATAAATCCGAGTCGTTCCTTCGTATACGGGTCAATAATAGCTCGGCCCGCGGATACGACCGGAAGTCGGTGCGGCGATAGCAGCTCATCGTAATGAATGCCCGTCGTGATAAACTGCCCGTTCCCTTCTCTAATTTTGCGGATAAACGGCTCCTGCAAATAGGTAGTTTTGAAATATTGGTAATTGATATACTCACGGTTGCTGCGGCCGATAATCGACTGATCATGCTCATGATAAATAACGACCGAATCCACCAAATCTGAATATAGCATGATCCCGCTTTGAATCAATCCGTTCACCTTATCGAAATCCTTGCCGCGTTCCAGCAGCGGATAAGGGACCTGGTTATAGTCCTTCTTCATAATTTGGTACACGCTTTGCTCCTGAATGGGAAACATGGACAACCTTTGCAGCGGCTGCAGGGACGTATCGATATTGGTCACGATCTGCTTGTTGTTCTCCACCGCCGCATCCAGCATCACGTTACGGTTGTTGTTGACATATATCCATGACACAATCCCGGCGACCAAAGTGAGCGGAATCAAGATAAAGACGGAAAAAGCAGCGATCAGCTTCTTCTCCAAACTCAGCTGTGACAGTTTCTGCCGGATGAATTTTATGATCATAATGATCTCTCCAGTATGGATTTCCCCGCTCCGCTGGTCCGAAATTGCTTTGGCGTCATCCCGACAAATTCCTTAAACAATCGGGTATAGTAACTCTGATTGCAAAATTTAAAATGGAATGCAACTTCGGAAATGGAGCGGTTCGTATAGATAAGCATGTACTTCGACTCTTCTATCTTACGGCTGTTAATATATTTCATCAGCGGCACGCCGGTTTCCCGGCGAAAACGATCGGACAAATAACTGGGATGTACACCAAGGTGATTCGCAATAAGCGGCAAGGTCAAATCGTCAAAAATATGCTGCCGGATATAATGAATCGCCAGCTTCACCAGATGAGAGTATGGCAATTCTTCTCTCTCCCGCTGAATGGTCATCACGAACTGCACCAGCATTTCGTATTCGAATTGGGCCAGCGCTTCAAGATCGTTCAGCTTTTCGATCTCCAATATTAGAGTATCACTTAGGTGAAAAGCAATCTCCGGATCGACCCCGCCCTGAATGATGGCTCTTGTAAACAAAGTGCAGGAGGCGATGAGGGCGTTTTTTTTGGAGCGCAGCGGATAGGTGGCCAGCACCGCCGCTTCAAGTTCGTTGATCTTCCGCATCACCTGAAGGGCAGTGGCTTCGTCACCCATCCGGATCGCTTCCAGCAGCTCCTGTTCGTAGTCTACCGGAGGATGAACAAAACGATCCTGAAGTACCTGCATTTTTGATGATTGATAATAAGCTTGGCCTTGTTGAAAGTTCATCTCTATCCCACCTAAAAATTTTGACAAAAATCTAAAGAATTTAGTATTACATTATCGCTTTCAGTTCTAAAATTCAATCATAACAACTTGGAGGGATCGAACAACCATGACTTGGAAAATAACGAATTCGGATGTTTCACAGCCTGAGCTGTTGAATATGGAAAGTATCTTTGCGCTTGGCAACGGATATTTGGGGGTGCGGGGTAATTTTGAAGAAGGCTACGGCGAGCAAATGACCAGCATTCGCGGCACTTACCTCAACGCATTCCACGATGTGATTGAGGTTCCTTATGGCGAGAAGCTGTTTGCTTTTCCTGAAACACAACAGAAACTGGTGAACAACATCGATGCTCAAACGGTGCTGATCTATTTCGGCGAGGAGGAAGAGCCGTTCCGGTTGGATCAGGGCACATTCACGAATTTTCAACGGACGTTGCATATGGATCAGGGATTCTCAGAGCGAAGCGTGCATTGGACGTCCCCATCTGGCAAAGAAGTGCGTCTGACCTTCCGCCGTCTCGTCTCCTTTACACACCGTGAATTGTTTGCCATTCATCTCAAGCTGGAGCCGATCAACTTTAGCGGCCCAGTCAAAATCGTTTCTACGTTAAACGGTAACGTCAAAAACTACACCAATCCCAACGATCCGCGGGTTGGAGCAGGCCATGCGGAACGGATGACGGTGGTGGACAACGGAATGCGAGGCCAATCCAGCTACGTTGTAGACGAAACGATGGTTTCCAAAATGAGGGCCGCATGCGTCACCCGCCATCAGTTAACTGCCGATGCAGCGATCACGCTGGATACCAAGCCGGGGGAAATCGTTTATACGGCAAAATTTGCTTTGAACGACACGGTTGAATTTACCAAATTCAACGTATATACGGATACGCTCCGCCATGGTGAAGGATTCCTGGAGCAGGCATTTGACCTGCATGAGCGCCTGTCCAACTTATCCTTTAGCGATTTGCTTGCTGAGCAGACGGCATATCTGAACGATTACTGGAAATCAGCTGACGTTATCATTCAGAACGACGATCAGCTGCAGGAAGGCATCCGCTTCAACCTGTACCAGTTGCTGCAATCCGCCGGTCGGGACAAGTACAGCAACATCGCTGCCAAAGGCTTAAGCGGAGAAGGATACGAAGGCCATTACTTTTGGGATACAGAAATTTATATGTTCCCCGTATTTTTGATGACTCAGCCTGAGCTGGCCCGTCAGCTGCTCTTGTACCGTTACTCTATCCTGGACGATGCCAGAGCGAGAGCGCGGGAGATGGGACACCGCAAAGGCGCGTTGTTCCCTTGGCGCACCATTTCAGGGACTGAATGCTCCTCGTTCTTCCCGTCGGGTACAGCGCAATATCATATCAGTGCTGACATCGCCTACAGCTATGTGCAATACTACCTTGCTACGCAGGATCGGGATTTCCTGCTGAATTACGGTGCGGAAGTGTTGATCGAAACGGCGCGGTTATGGGCTGAGATCGGGCATGAATACAACGGAGCCTTTCACATCGATGAAGTCACCGGACCGGATGAATATACCTGCTGCGTGAACAACAACTACTATACCAACGCGATGGCCAAACATAATTTGAAATGGGCAGCGAAAAGCTGCGCAATCCTGAAGGACTACGATCCCGCTGGCTATCAGGCGCTGTGCGAGAAGCTTGGCGTCACGGACGACGAAATCGCGGCTTGGGAAGCGGCAGCAGCAGCAATGTTCCTGCCGTATGATGAAGCGCTGGGCATCAATCCGCAGGATGATACATTCCTGCGCAAGGCGGTTTGGGATTTTGCCAATACGCCAAAAGAAAACTATCCGCTGTTACTGCACTACCATCCGTTGACCATTTATCGGTACCAAGTATGTAAACAGGCGGATACCGTGCTGGCCCATTTCTTGCTGGAGGACGAGCAGTCCCTGGAGACGATCCGTCGTTCCTACGATTATTACGAACGAATCACGACCCATGACTCCTCCTTGTCCTCGTGTATCTTCAGCATCATGGCGGCCAAGATCGGCAATCTGGACAAAGCGTACGAGTATTTCATTGAAACGGCGCGGCTGGATCTGGACAACACGCATGGCAATACGAAAGATGGTTTGCATTTGGCGAACATGGGCGGCACGTGGATGTCGATTGTGTACGGCTTTGCCGGCATGCGGTTGAAAGAAAGCGGTCTGTCCCTGGCCCCGGCGATCCCGCGGGATTGGGAGCAATATGCCTTCCGCCTGACGTTCCGCGACCGCCTGATCTCCGTGCGAATTGGAAAAGAAGACGTCAACTTGGAGTTGATTGAAGGCGAGGGCATCGACATTCAACTGTACGGGAAAACTGTGACATTAGATCGAGATCGCGCGGTTTCTCGCCCATTGGCAACCCTTGAATTACAAATTTAAGAAGGAGCGGTTAAAATGAAATCTTTGCAAGCAGTCATCTTTGATTTGGACGGCGTCATTACGGACACCGCCGAGTATCACTACCAAGCGTGGAAAGCCATTGCCGAAGAGTTGAACATTCCCTTTACACGCGAGTTTAATGAAAACCTGAAGGGCGTATCCCGCCTTGATTCGTTGAAGCTGTTGCTCAGCCAAGCAACAACTCCCGTTCAATACAGCGATGTGGAGATGGAGGAACTGGCAGCACGCAAGAACAACCTTTACGTCAAGTTAATCGAAAAAATCACCCCAGCCGACCTTTTGCCGGGAATTTCGGAATTCCTCACCGAACTGCGGGAGGCCGGGATCAAGACCGGGATCGCTTCCGCCAGCAAAAACGCCCAAACCGTCTTGGACGGACTGGGCGTGACCAGCTGGTTTGATGTGATTGTGGACGTCACCCGCTTAAAGAACAATAAGCCGGATCCGGAGATTTTCCTGACTGCGGCCGCCCAGCTTCAGGTCGAGCCGTCGGCTTGCATCGGCGTGGAAGACGCTGTATCCGGCGTCGACGCGATTAAGGCGGCAGGCATGTTCGCTGTCGCCATCGGCGATGCCAAGCAGTTCCCAAAAGCCGACATCGTGCTGCCTAACACCGCCAAGCTCAGTTTACGGAATCTGATGGAGCATTTTGCTGTTCGCGTGTAAAGCAGCTAGAGCAGCCTGTTACTCCTCTGGCAATCGCAGCGTTTCCCCGTGATGCAGCAGTCGAATCGTCTCCTCGGAGAAGCCTAAGCGGACCCGCTCCTTCTCCAAACGGTCCAGCGCCTCCTGCGCGGTATCATCGGCGAGCCGGAAGGTGCCGTAATGCATCGGAATCATCAGCTTCGCCTTGACGTCAACGAACGCTTGCAGCGCCTCCTCCGGCGTCGTATGCTGGCTGGTCATGAACCATTCCGGCTCATAAGCGCCGATCGGCAGCAACGCCACATCGATCTGATAGCGTTCGCCGATTTCGGCAAATCCGCGGAAATAACCGCTGTCTCCGGCAAAATAAATGACCGGCGGTTTCTTCTCCGCCTCGCTTGGCACCGGCTCCAGGACGTAGCCGCCCCAATGAGACGTATTCGTATCAAATGGCGTGCGGCGCGTCCAGTGCTGAGTCGGGACAAAGGAGATGTCTACCTCCCCAATCCTTATCCGTTCCCACCAGTTCATTTCATGGACGTTGTAGAACCCTTTCCGCCACATTTTCCGCCCCAGACCAACTGGGACAATGATAGTCGTATCTTTGTGATAAATCCGACGAATCGAAGCAAAATGCATATGATCATAATGGGAATGAGATATCAGGATCACATCGATGGGCGGCAGTTGATGAATGGGGATCCCCGGCTCGGTGAGCCGGCGTTGAAATCCCATCCGCATCGCCCAGACGGGATCGGTAACGATATTCAACCCTTGATATTGGATCAGAAACGTCGAATGACCGATCCACGTAATCGTGCTCTCTTCCCGGTTCGCCTGCAAATAATCGAGCTCCGGCGGCTTATTGGGAATCAGGAAGGAATAGTCCTTCTTTTTTCTGCGCCGTTCTTCCCGAAGCTGCTTAAATTGCTTTAACGTTTTGTCGGTGCTGACATTATCGAGGTTGTTGTAGCGCATTCTTCTTGGCATCGCTCCAGTGACTCCTCTCCGCATTACTTTCGCTCTCTCTATCATTCATTCTAGACCACTTTCAAGCATAAACCCAAATTTCCTGGTTCAATCGACCCGATCCTTATATTTCCAGGCATAGAGAAATAAGAATAGAACCGCCCCAGCGACCACCAACTCCGGCGCGATCATCATCATAAACCATTCCATTCCCTTCACCCTTTCCCCGGCGAATTGCCTCTTACATATTTGGCATCAAACAAAAATAACCGCATCAGCAAAAACAAGGAAGGAATGAGAATACACAATCCCGCGACAAATGCGGTGATTAAAGCGACAGCCATCGTCTCGTTCGTAAAGCTCTCATAGATACTCACCTGCTTATAGAGAATATAGGGAAGGTGGCTGCGGCCATAGCCGTACCAAGCGAACCCGAACTGCAGCATGACCAGCAGGAATGACAAGCCGAGCCGCCGTTTTTTCCACATCAAGAAGACGGCCCCCAGATAACAAATCAGAGACGCGATAAACATCCACGCCATATCTAACATATGTGCGAAATGCTCCGGATTTTGCCGATTGATCTGAAAAAAGGCGAATACACAGGCGAGAATCGTCGGCCCGCTCCACAGCAAAGCATACCCGCGCAGGATTCCAAAAGCCCGCTGATCCTTCGCTTTATCTGCATAAAAAGCAAGAAACATCGCCGAAATATACAGCACCGACACCAGCGCCAGCAGAATGACCGACCAGGTATACGGATTGGCGAAGAAGGCGGCCCAATCCAACACAACCTTCCCGTCGCGCTCGTCGATAATCCCGCCCTCCGAAATCGCCAAGATCGTCGAAAGGGCCGCCGGAATCAGCAAACCCGTCGCCCCGTAGATCGCCATATACGTTTTGTTGTTCGCTTGGCTCGCGCCATAGGTGTTATACGCGTAATAAGCGCCTCGCAAGGCGAGCAGCACGGTCACCAAGCTGCCGGGAATGAGCAGCGCCGTGCCGTAATAGTAAGCGGAATCCGGAAAGAACCCGACCAACCCAACGACGAAAAAGATCAAAAACACGTTGGTCACTTCCCACACCGGTGACAGGTACCGTTGAATAATGTCGTGGATTTTGTTTTCGTGGCCGGTGATCACGCTGTAATAGCTGAAAAATCCGGCCCCAAAATCAACGGAAGCGACGATCAAATAACCAAACAGAAACGTCCATAACACCGTAATGCCGACCAGCTCATAGCTCATTTCGCGTCTCCTCCCTCAAGCCCAGCTTGCCGCAGCTCGGTAAGCACATCCTTGTTGCGGAACATCCGGGATAATACGTAAACGCAGGAAAGGCACAGAACCAGATACAGCACCGCGAACATCAGCAGCATCGGGCCAACGCTTTCCGAGGTGGTGGCGGCTTCCCCCACCTTCATGTACCCCCGGATGATCCACGGTTGACGGCCAAACTCGGCGAACATCCAGCCGAGCTCGATGGCAACCATCGCCAGCGGTCCCAGCGCCAGAATGCCGATCAGCAGCCAGACCGGAACCTTCGTTTTGCCGCCGGGCAAGTAGCGTCGCAGCAAATACAGGAACGGAATCAGCACGAGCAGCGCCCCGATCGTGACCTTAAGGTCAAACATATAATGAATCAGCAAAGGCGGACGCTCATCCTCCGGGAACTCCTCTAACCCGATGACCCGGGTATTTGGCGAGTTACCGGCAAGGATGCTAAGCGCATACGGGATTTTCAGCGCGTATTTGACATTTCCCGCTTCATCCAGGACGCCGCCATAAATCAGCGGTGCCCGTTCCATCGTTTCAAAATGCCATTCCGCGGCCGCCAGCTTCTCCGGCTGGTACTTAGCCAGAAACTTGCCGGAGAAATCCCCGATCACCGCCGTCGCCAGAGCAAATACGAAGGCAGACATGACGGTCAGCTTCAGCGCCTTTTTGAAATAAACGTGATCCCGGCCGCGCAGCAAACTAAACGCCGCGATGCCTGCCAGAATTCCCGCACTGGCCGTATACGAAGAAGCCAGGACATGGGATACCTTGGTTGGCGTGGCCGGGTTAAACATCGCGACCAGCGGACGGAAGTCGGCGATGACCCCATTTTTGAGGGTGAATCCCTGCGGGGTGTTCATGAAGGCGTTCAGCGTGGTGATGAAGAAGGCGGAGGCGGAAGAACCGATGGCGACCGGAATCAACAGGAGCAGGTGCAGCCCTTTATTTTTGAAACGATCCCATGTATATAGGTAGATTCCCAGGAAAATCGCCTCCACAAAAAAGGCGAAGGTCTCCATAAACAACGGCAGCGCAATCGCCTGCCCGGCGACGCGCATAAAGGTAGGCCAAAGCAGGCTTAGCTGCAAGCCGATAGACGTACCGGTCACAACTCCAATCGCCACGGAGATGACGAAGCCGCGAGCCCAGCGACGAGCCAGCATCGTATAATGCGGATCGTTCGCGCGAATGCCCCGCCACTCCGCCAGTGCGATCATCAGCGGTACGCCCACGCCAATCGATGCAAAAATGATATGTACAAACAAGGTCAGCCCGGTAAGCATCCGGCTTAACGTGACCGGGTCAAGATGTGTCATAACGAAGCTCCTTCAAGAGAAGTAATGGAGGAAGCGAATCACGCTTTTGATAAAGGCATACAACATGATCACAGCCACGATGAGACATACGATCGCCAGAGTTCGCTCTTGTTTTCGGAACATGCCTTCGCCTCCTTGCCCATTTAGTGTGTCGCGGATGTTCCTTTTTATTCCTGTAAGGGTTGGGCAATAGGCCGCATTGAGGTACAATAGACACGAAAAGTTTAAAATTAAACCATCAAGGATTGGATTAAGTCCTTACCTAATAGAAAGGAGTCGTGATGATCTATGAAGATCGTCTTTATCGAACCGACCCCCAGCCCAAATACGATGAAACTCCATTTGGATGAAAGCCTGGAGCCGGGGATTCGGAAAACATATACACGGGACAACGAACGCTCCGCCCCTGCTTGGATTCGCGGATTGCTGCAGATCCCTGGGGTCAAAAGCGTATTCCACACCGCTGATTTTGTCGCTTTGGATCGGAAAGGCAGCGCTGATTGGGCAGCGATCTTGTCCGAAGTGCAGAAGCAGTTCGGACAGGAAGGCGTCGAATCAGCCTGGAATCCGGAGAGCGGGGAAGCCTCGGGATTTGGGGAAGCCCAGGTATTCGTGCAGTTCTTCCGGGGCATCCCGATGCAAATTCGGGTGAAGGCGGGGAACCAAGAGGAACGGATCTCGTTGTCCGAGCGGTTCGTGAACGCCGTCACTGAGGTGGCCAGCGCCACGCTGATCAAGGAGCGCAAGCTCGTGGACTACGGCGTGCGCTACGGCGAGCTGCCGGACATCGCCCGCGAGATCGAGCAGGAGCTGGAGGCGGCCTTTCCGCCGGAGCGGCTGAAAGGCATCGTCGAGCAAGCCATCGCCCACGGCCGCAGCGAGAAGGAGTTCGTCGAGCAGCGGCGCGCGCTGAGCCTGGACGAAATCCGCGAGCGGATGAAGGACCCGGATTGGCGCGTGCGCTACGCCGCACTGGAGTCGCTGCAGCAGCCAACCGAAGAGGCGTTGCCGTTGCTGGCGGAGGCGCTGCGCGATCCGCAAATGCAGCTCCGCCGGCTCGCCGTCGTGTATCTCGGCGATCTGCGGACGCCGGAGGCGATGGAGCTGCTGTATGAGGCGCTGCGCGACTCTTCCGCCGCCGTGCGGCGCACCGCCGGCGACACGCTGTCCGACATCGGCGATCCGGCAGCCACAAGGCCGATGATCGCCGCGCTGTCGGACAGCAGCAAGCTGGTCCGCTGGCGCGCGGCCCGCTTCCTATACGAGGTCGGCACGGATGATGCCTTGGAGGCGCTGCGCGCAGCGGTGGACGACCCTGAGTTCGAGGTCGGTCTGCAAGCGCGCATGGCCGTCGAGCGGATCGAGTCCGGCGAGCAAGCCGCCGGAACCGTCTGGCAGCAGATGGCGGGCCGCGACCGCGGGGGCAGCAAGTAAAGATAACAAAACGAGCAAGGATCACCCGACAGGAGATGTCTGTGATCCTTGCTCGTTATTTTTTTATCCAAACTTATTCCCAATGAATCTCCACCCGCAAATCATCCGTTCCGTCCAAAGGCTGCATCAGGTAGCGGATATTGCGGATGCCCAAGTTGTACAGCCTGGTCAAGTCCTCCAGCAGCTGCTCATCCGAACCGGCGTAACGCACGGTCACTGTCGCTTTCCCTTCCTTCATCCCGGCCTTCACTCGCTCCGCGATTCCTTTGGCATTGGACACGGCTGCATCGGCATCATATAAGTCATACCCCAGCGCGGTCTTCAGGGCGAGATAAGTGTGCTTTTTCTCCCCGCCAGCCTCAATTAACGCCTGCAAGGTTTGAATATAAGGAACGGATGCCCGAGGATAATCGGCCGCCTTCCAGACATGATCCTGCCTCATCTGCTCATCGGTTCGCAAGTAATACGTATAATTCACACGCTTAGGCACATCAGGAACCGGGTCGTCCCAGGTCGTGTCCAAATGGTACCAGCGGTTGTCGAGACGCACGAGGTTCCATGCATGCAGCTGGCCCCCCGCTGTCCCTTCGACTAGTCGGTTCTCAATCCCGGCTTCCTTCAGCAACTCGTAAGTCAACAAGGCGTAGCCCTGACATACCGCTTCCCCGGTTTTGAGCCCTTCATAAGCGGTATATTTCTGCAGATCGGTATCGTACTTCAAGTTCAACACGACATAATCATGAATCGCTTTGATTTTCTGATGGTTGTTCATTCCCGGTTGGATCAGCTGCTTCAGGATGCTCTTCACCCTTTGGCGGACGTAAGCCGTTTGCTCAGCGGTTTCACGGTAATGCACCTGCAGGGTGATTTTGGCCGAGCTCGTCGTGCCGCGCCAGGAGTAGACGTAACGATCCACGATATATTTCGTGTACGGATCAGCTTCCAGCGCATCGTTCACCGCTTGCTTCAGCTGTTTCTCCAAATTATTGGTCGACCCCTTATATTTCAAGGTAATCGTTGGGTTCCGCGCCTCCATCCCTTGCGCCAGCTTCGCCTGCAATTGCTTGGTCGTGGTGACCGTCGCCGGCTCCGCTGCCGCTTGCACCGGGACCGTAATCCATGCGAGGGGTTCAGCACTCAGCAATAAACCGCCGATCACCCCGGTTATGAGCCAACCTCTTGAAAGTCTCCTGATTTTCTTTCCCATCTGGCTTCCCTCACCTTCCGGTCAAGCTGCCTCAACAATTGCTGCCAATCTTGCGATCAAGCCCATTGTAACACAGCCATTCCTGCAAAAGCTTACTAGTTTTGTCGAGGCAAAACCGGATTTGGACAACTTCCTTAAGTCGATTTCTTCGAGATTTCCACGAAAATCTGTTTCCTAAAATTCACAATCAGCTTCTACAAATGAAAGCTGGGCTTATGTATAATAAAAACATAAAAAATGTGATAAATGTCATTGCATAATTTTTCAGACTTTCATAGGAACGGAGAATCGATTGGATGACTATCGTCAATATTTCGGATATTTCGGTGGAATTATTTTTGGCCGTCATGTTTTTTCTGTTGATTGTGGCGCCTATGGTGAGCCTCGGTGTACTTCGACTGTTCCAGGGCCGCAAGCGGGCGGGCCTTGCCTTAATCGGCGGCGGAGTGTTGGGATACTTCGTATTCCAACTGATTGCTGGACTATTTATCTAATCTAGGAAGCGCAATCATTTTATAACTCTGCAAAAGAAAACGGCGATACAGGCCCTTCCTGTATCGCCGTTTGGCTATTGCTTATTTTACAGCAGCTGCCGCTTGCTCATGCTCCATGCTTTCGATAAATTTCTCGCAATCGATCGCTGCCATGCAGCCGCTTCCGGCCGCCGTGATCGCTTGACGGTAGCGGTTGTCCTGGACGTCGCCGCAGGCGAAGACGCCCGGAACGTTGGTCTCGGAAGTGCCTGGCTTCACCACGATGTACCCGTTCGCATCCAGCTCGATTTGGCCGCCCAAGAACGAAGTGTTCGGTTGGTGACCAATCGCCACGAATACGCCGCTGGCAGGAATGATTTCTTCCTCGCCCGTTGCATTGTTGCGCACTTTCAAGCCGGTAACCCCTTGTTCCCCAGCGATAACTTCAAGCGGTGTGCGGTTGAGCGCCAGCTCGATTTTCTCGTTGCTGCGGACGCGATCCTGCATAATCTTCGAGGCGCGAAGCTCATCGCGGCGGTGCACCACCGTCACTTTCGTAGCAAAGCGGGTCAGGAAGCTGGCTTCCTCCATGGCGGAGTCGCCGCCGCCAACGACGATAATCTCCTTGTTGCGGAAGAAGAAACCGTCACAGGTTGCGCACGTGCTTACGCCGCGTCCAACGTTCAACTCTTCGCCCGGAATGCCCAGGTATTTGGCCGTAGCCCCGGTCGACAAGATCAACGTCTCAGTCACGAGTTCACCAAGTCCTTCGACCTGCAATTTAAACGGACGTTGGCTCAAATCTACACTATTCACCCAGCCCATGCGGAATTCAGCGCCAAAACGTTCGGCTTGCTTGCGCATATTATCCATCAATTCCGGGCCCATGATCCCATCCGGGAACCCCGGGAAATTTTCGACTTCCGTTGTAGTTGTTAATTGACCGCCGGGCTGCGGGCCTTCAATCACCAGTGGATTCATGTTCGCGCGAGCAAGATATATTGCAGCGGTTAATCCGGCCGGTCCGGTTCCGATAATAATTGATTTGTACATATCCTCAAATCCTTTCAAATGGATTCATCTCAAATAATAGATATAAGATTGGCTTGATTCTAATTATGTGAAGGTTGCAGGGATCTGTCAATCTTTGTAATGGTTAGGTATGGTGAAGGTTAAATGAAGGAATGGTGAAGATCGTTACCGAAGCAGTCGCAGCCCGTTCAAGATGACCAACAGCGTACTGCCTTCATGACCCACAACACCAAACGGCAAAGGGATATCCGCTGCGAAGTTGCTAACGATCAGCATCAGAATCACCGCACCGGCAAACGCCAGATTCTGCTTCACGATCCGCCGAGCGCGCCGGGCAAGCGAGATCGTCTCCGCAATCCGCTCGATGCTGTCGTTCATCAGCACGACATCGGCCACGTCCAGTGCGGCCCCGCTGCCGCCGCCGCCCATAGCGATGCCCACGCTTGCGGCTGCGAGCGCCGGCGCATCGTTAACGCCGTCGCCAACCATCGCGACGCTGCCGTAGCGCTTCCGCAGCGCCTTGACATGCGCGACCTTCTCCTGCGGGAGCAAATCGGCGTACACGAGGTCCACGCCGATCTCCTTGGCCAGCGCATGGGCGGTTACGCTGCGGTCGCCGGTTAACATCGCGACGGCGATCCCCAGCTCGTGCAGCCGGGCGATGGCCGCCTTGGCCTGCGGGCGCACCTCGTCGCGGAGCGCGATGAGGCCGATGTACTCCCCGTCCCGTTGAATGACGGAGACGGTGTGCCCCTCGGCGATCCACTCGCGAAGCTGCTCAGCCAGCGGTCCTGGCAGCAGCGAGTCGCCAGCGTCCGCCTTGCCGATGCGCCACATCGCGCCGCTGACCTTCGCTTCGATGCCCCAGCCCGGAAGCGCCCGCAGTGCCTCGGCCCCGTCGATCGGCAGCCCTTCGGCTTGCGCTTTGCGTACGATCGCTTGAGCCAGCGGATGCTCCGACAGGCTCTCTGCCGCAGCGCTGGCAGCCAGCACCTCCCGCGGGTCAACGCCTTCGACGGTGTACAGCCCGGTGACCACCGGCGAGCCTTCCGTCAGCGTCCCGGTTTTATCCAACGCGACGGCCCGAACGCTGCCCAGGTGGTCCATATGAGCTGCGCCTTTGAACAGCACGCCTTTGCGGGCGCTCTTCGACATCGCCGAGAGCATCGCCGGCATCACCGACGACACAATCGCGCACGGGGAAGCCACGACAAGAAACACCATCGCCTTGTAAAAAGCAAACGACCAGCTCCATCCAAGCAACCACGGGGTGAGCAGGATTAGGCCCAGCGTTGCCGCAACAATGGTCTTGGCGTAAATGCCCTCCAGCCGCTGAATAAACCGCTGCGTTCCCGGCACCTCCTGCTGAGCTTGCTCCACGAGGGTGATAATTTTAGCAAACAAGGTGCCTTCCGCCGGGCTGGACACCTCTACATAAATCGCCCCTTCTCCATTGATCGTTCCGGCATACACTCCGTCTCCCGGCTGCTTATCCACTGGGATCGATTCTCCGGTGATGGCGGATTGATTCACCGCAGAGCTTCCGGTGCGAATGACCCCGTCTGCCGGGATCACCTCCCCGGGCTTCACCAGCAGCAGGTCGCCCACGGCCAGCGCCTCCACCGGCACCAGCTCCATCCCATCTTCGCCAACGCGAAGCGCCGTTTCCGGCTTCATCGCAATCAGCGCCGAGATGTCCTTCTGGCTCTGTTCACTGGCGAACGACTCCAGAGCGCCGCTTAACGCAAAGATGAAGATGAGCATCGCCCCTTCATTCCAATAGCCAATCGAGGCAGCACCCAACGCCGCCGCGATCATCAGCAAATTGACATCCAAATCCCGCTCTTGGATTAAAGTGATTAAGCCTTCCCGGGCCTTCACATAACCCCCCACCGCATACGCCGCAATATAGAGCGCGACGGAGATCCAAGGCATCATCCCCTGCATCCCCCAGAGCCATGCGGCAAGCATCAATCCGCCGCTGCCTAGCGCGAGCAGCAGCTCCCGGTGACTGAAGAGCCGCTTCCAATTCAACCGCCGCTTCCCGCCCGGGTTAGGCTGACGAGCCGTTTGATTCACTTCCGGCAAGGTTCTTCGATGAGCGACTTCCATGATAAACTCCTCCTTGTACAGGCGGTCAAGATGAGAATGAATATTATTGTTAACCCCCTAAAAATGGCGCAAGCTGCCCCGGGATCTTCCCGGAGCAGCTCACAAATGAGAACGATAATCATTGTTGAATCAGGACAATAATTTTGGTTTAGAGAAACTTTTATCTTAATTGTATGCCGATATTTCCATTTTGTAAACACCTGTTGACCTCGATTTTAGATTCACAGCGCAGCCCTTGTCCACACACGAAAAAAAGCCGCTGACCGGACGAATCAACTCCGGTTCAGCGGCTTCTATATTCATCGTATTAGGCCTGACTCGCAGCAATCGCCTGCTCCAAATCATACAGGATGTCGTCGATTGATTCCGTCCCTACGGACAAGCGGATTAGCCCCGGCGTAACGCCCGCGGCCAGTTGCTCCGCTTCCGTCAACTGCTGGTGCGTTGTGCTGGCCGGATGAATGATCAGCGACTTCGAATCGCCGACATTGGCCAGATGCGAGAACAGCTTCACGCTATTGATCAGCTTGCGACCGGCTTCCACGCCGCCGCGGATTTCAAACGTGAGAATCGCGCCTTGTCCTTTCGGCAAGTATTTTTGCGCTAGTTCATAGGATGGGTGGCTTGGCAGTCCTGCATAGCTGACCCATTCGACCAGCTCATGCGATTCCAGATATTGCGCCACCTTCAGGGCGTTCTGGCTGTGACGTTCCACGCGCAGATGCAATGTTTCCAGCCCTTGCAGCAGCAACCACGCATTAAACGGCGACAACGAAGCACCAAGATCGCGCTGCAATTGAACGCGGGCCTTAATAATGTAAGCAAGCGGACCAACAGCTTGCGTATATAC
>NZ_JAWDJI010000138.1:0-7380 GCF_032465655.1 Paenibacillus sp. 3LSP
AAATTACGTGAGTGAACCATTATCCTTCGGTAACATTTTTATATGAGTTGACACGGGATGAGCGCCCGCCAGCCACCAACTTCAAGCCTTCCCCCGCGGCAGCTTATCCGCATACCTGGCCCGCAGTTCTCCCAAGTACTCCAGCTTGGCCAGCACCTTCTCTTTATTAAGTAGTCCGATGCTCAAGATCATCTGCTCGATCAGCAGCAGCGGCGTCACCATCGAATGAAATTCTCCCAAGTCCCCCCGGCTCACGTAAAAAGCAGCGTTCACCTGCGCACCGTACCGGAACTCCTCGCGGTCCGTCACCATGACGGCCGAGCAACCGATCCGCTTGACGCAGTCGAGGATCACCTCGGTCTCCGGCAGCAGCCGGGTGAAGTTGAACAGCAGCACGACATCCTCCCGCTGCACATGGGCCAGCGACTCCAGCAGCTCATGGCCGCTGGCCGCCATCATCCGCACCGACATCCCGAATCGCGACAACCGATAAAATAACAGCTCTCCCAACGCCACGGAAGGCCCCGGTGCGTAGACGTAAATCCGTCTAGCCCCAGCCATCAAGGCGGCGGCGTGCTTTAACTCCTCTGGATCGGTCCGTTCCGCCGTTTCCCGCAGGTGAAGGCTCGTTTGCTCCAGCAGCTTCAGCGGCAAGCTCGACGGATCGAGCCGGGAGATGGTTGCCTCCAGCTTATGCGCCGGCGTCGTATCAATGGCTTGGCGAAGCCGCAAGCGGAAGTCTTTGCCGTTCTCGTATCCCGCCGTCCGCCAAAAGCGCGACACCGTGGCAATACTCATGCCCACCCGATCCGCCAACTCCTGCTCGGTCATGAACAACGCCTCGTCGGGGTGCCGCTCGATGAAATCGGCGATTTTTTGATGGCCGGGGGAGAACTTCACTTGCTTCGCAAATAGTTGATTCCGATACTTCGACATGGGCTCCGCTCCTTAGGGTCTCGTTCTGTTCTGCTCCTATTCTAACAAGCCATTGTTATGTAAATTTATTTACATCATTTTCACTATGTAAAAAATATTACAATCCGTTGACATACACCCACGCCTCATTTAATACTCGGCCTCTACACTTTGGGAAGAACGACTCATTAAAGGAGGTTTTCCCTTCATGAACCGTAAAACCCTGTACACCCTCACGTCCTCGCAAAAAATGATGATTTTCGTCCTCTCCATGTCCCTGTACGGCTTGTCCAACATGTTCACCGAGCTCATCCCCGAGTTTCGCCTCGGGCCGATCGAACTCTCGGTGGAGTACTTCGCGTTTATCCCGCTCACGTTGTGCATGCTGTTCCACCCGCTGTATGCGGCGGTCGGGGCGGCGCTGGGCGAGGTGATTTTCGGCGAGCTGATGCTGGGACAATTCGGCGGACTGGGCGAGCTGGAAAAATTCCTGACCTTCTCCTTCGCCATGTACGTAGCCGGACGGATGGTCCGTAACCCGCAAAACCGCCTGCAAGTCGGCATCGCCGCCATCACGGGCGTCATCATCCATCAGCTGTGCAGCAGCCTGGTCGACATCGGCAAAGTCTGGATCGGCGTAGAAGAATTCGAAGCCGTGCCCGGGCTGGCGCAAAGCGTCGTCATCGTAGAAGGCGTGGGCTTCCTGAACGACGTGCTGTTCTCCGGCATCCTGTTCGCTCTGCTGCCTACCCTCTACCTGGTGCCTAGACTCTATGGAAAAATCGAGCCGCTCCTTGGCATCAAACCGCGCGAAAAATCCACCAAATACGAAGCCGCCGGCGTCATTTCGCCGAAGCTGGTGTTAAGCGGCATCGCGCTGGCGCTGATCGCTTTTGGCGCGGAATCGCTGTCCGAGACGGACTGGAACTTCGGCGAGTGGGACAGCGGCTTGGCTGACAGGTTGGGCTCGGGCGCTATCTGGCTCAGCATCGCAGCCGCAGCCGTAGTAGCCATCATTGTCCTGCTGATCATGCGGGCCAAACGGACGCGCAGCATCCAAACCGGGGACGAGTCCGAGAACCTGCCGTATGCTTAATCCGAACAACGAAACCCGCGGCTCCGTGATTGAAATCCGCAACGTGTCGTTTACTTACCCGGGCTCGGAGCTGCCGGTGCTGAATGAGGTGAACCTGACGATTGAACCGGGGTCCTTCACCGCCATCATCGGCGGCAACGGCTCCGGCAAATCAACGTTGTGCAAGCTGCTGAACGGGCTGATCCCACATTATTATTCCGGCGACTTTGAAGGCGAGGTCTACATTCACGGCCAATCTACCTCGCAAAAAACCGTCGCCCAACTCTCCCGCCGCGTCGGCTACGTCTATCAGGACTTCGACAACCAGCTCGTGCGGCCCACCGTGCTGGATGAGGCCTGCTTCGCCCCGCTGAACTACGGGCTGCCCGACTACAAGGACCGGGCGCTCCACGCTTTGGAGCTCTGCGGCCTGACCCATTTGCAGCAACGCTACATTTGGGAGCTAAGCGGCGGACAAAAGCATCTGCTCGCCCTAGCCGGGGCCCTGTCGCTGGGCGCAGAGATCCTGATCGTCGACGAGCCGGTGTCCCAGCTCGATCCGAGTCATGCCCGTCAGGTCTACGAAGTGCTTCGTGAGCTAAACCAGAACCACGGCAAGACGATCATCGTCATCGAGCATCATTCGGAGTTTATCGCCGACTATTGTCAGGAGGTCTGCCTGTTGGATCAAGGCCGGGTGTTGTGGAAACGCCCGGTCTCCGAAGCCCTGAACCGCCTGGGCGATCTACAGCGGCTAGGCATTCAGCCGCCCGAGGTGACCCAGGCCGCAGCTTATCTAGCGATCCTGCAGGAAGCCAACGCTTCTACGCGGCGTAATCCCAACGAGAAGCAACCCCGGCAGGCGATTTATCCGATTACGACCGAAGCCGCAATCCCTTATTTTCAGCGGCAGCTTCCAACACTAGTGGAGGAAACAGCTGCTCCATGGGCCAGCACCAGTTCCCTATCCGACCAGAGTGATGTCCAACAGCCCAACGCCCAACGGAACCCCGTCATCCGGTTCAACGGGGTCTCCCTGAACTACCGCACGATCCGCAAAGCAGAGCGAACCGTGCTGCATGGCATCGACTTGACGCTCTATGAAGGCGAGCGGATCGCGCTCATCGGCAACAACGGCGCGGGCAAGTCGTCGCTGCTGAAGCTGATCGCCGGGATTGCCAAGCCGTCCGACGGCAGCGTCACCGTCCTCCAGCAGGATACCCGCAGCATCTCCATCGAGCAGTTGTCGCGGGACGTCGCCTTTGTCTTCCAGAACCCGGAAGACATGTTCATCGAAGATAGCGTACGCAAAGAGATCGCGTATTGCCTGAAACGACGCGGCTACCCAGACGCGGAAGATACGCTGCAACGCATGCTGCACAGCTTCCGGCTGGAGCCGCTGCAGGACCGCGACGCGCGCCTCCTGAGCGGCGGCCAGCAGCGTCGCGTCTCGCTTGCCATCGGGGCGGCGATCCGGCCCGCGATCATGCTGCTCGACGAGCCGACGGCCAATCTCGATCTGGCCACGCGCGAAGAGCTGCTGGGCACGCTGGAGGAGCTGAACCAGCACGTCCGCACCGTGCTGATCGCCACGCATGACATGCAGCTCGTCCATCGCTGGGCGACGCGCGTCGTCGTCATGCACGACGGCCGGGTGCTGGCGGACGGGACGGCGGCGCAGGTCTTCGCCAGCCCCGAGCTGATCCGCCGCGCTGGCCTGGCGCTGACGCAAAGCATGGAGCTGTCCGCCGCCCTCGGCCTTCAGCCGCCCTGCGGATCGCCGACCGAGCTGGCCGACCACCTATACCGCATCCTCACCGGAAAGGAGACCCACCCGCATGCAGCTCGTCCGCAACTGGTTTAACAAAATCTCGCTCGACCGCATCCAGCTCGAATTAATGAACACGGCCTACGGCAGCGGCCATGCTTCCCTTTCCCGGCTGGATCCGCGGGGATTGCTGATTTGGTATCTTTTTTTCGCCATCGTCCCTTGGTTTCTTAACAGCTACGTTGTCTTAGCTGGCATGTGCCTGTTCGTCATCATCACGACGGTGTTGTCCCGGGTCACGCCGTTTATCATCCTCGTGCTCTGCCTCGGTCTGATCGGACAGGTGGGATGGCTGTTTATCATCTCCCTGTTCTTCGGAGGAGATATCTCCTCCGCCTTGCCGCTGCTTAAGCTTACGCTAAAGCTGTCCATCGTCTCGCTCGCCAGCATCACCGTATTCTCCGGCATGGATCCGGAAAAAATCAGCGACGGCCTGCTCGCCCTCGGCGTCCCCGCCGCCTTCTCGTTTAGCTTGTCCTACGGCTACCGTATTCTGCCGGTATTGTTCGAGGAGTTCCGCAACGTGCTGCTCTCCTACCGGTTGCGCGGCAAAGCGCCCGAACGGCACGGCGTCCTCTATTGGCGGCTAGGCGCGTATTATTTGAAGCTGCTGGTGTACGCTTTTTTCCCGCTGATGCTGGCGACGGCCAAACGCTCCCGCACCACCGTAGAAGCGTTGGAAACGCGCGGCTTCTCGTACGGCATGAACAACCCCGCCGCCAAGAAGCTTAAGCTGTCGCATTTGAAGCTGCAGCGGCGCGATGTACTTTTTCTAGGCGGATCGGCGCTTTATGTAGCGCTATTGTTCTGGACTTCCGCTACTCTTAACTAACCAACAAGGAGTTGTTTTGATGCGCATCGACCTGCACACCCACGCCAAATTATCCAAGGCCACCGATTTCTCGCCGGCCTATTATAAGGAAATGATTGCCGAAGCCAAGGCGAACGGGCTAAATGCCCTCGCTTTGACGGAGCATTTTAATACGCGCAACTTCCATGAGGTCTACGACAATCTCGACCGCCTGTACCCTTTTAATGGCGAATACTACGAGGCCGATGGCCTCCGGATCTTCCCCGGCATGGAGGTGGATATCCGCGAAACCGGCCACATTCTGCTGATCGGGCGCAAGGAGCCTATTCTGGAGGTTCGCCACGCGCTGGACAACTATACGGAAAAAGGCTCCTTTATCCCCTTCAACGAGCTGATGACGTTGGCCGAACGCTACCCTTTGCTCAAAATTGGCGCGCATCCGTTCCGCGTCTCCACCCCGCTTCATCATCTGGAGCCGGAGCAGCTGCGACGGTTGGACGCTTTTGACCTGAACGCCAAGGATATGTACGAATACGGCAACGAAGTGAATCACGCCAACGTGGAACGCTTCGCCGCCGAGCTCGGGAAGCCGGTGACCGCCGGGAGCGACACCCATCAGTGCCTGCAATACGGCAGCTTGTATAACGAGCTGCATCACCCCTGCGATTCCGTCGCCGAGTTGAAGCAGGCCATCTTAAGCGGGGCCTACGAGCTGCGCGTCGCCGACAGCTTGCCTCTCCAGGTCAAAGCCTCCGTCATGCTAAAGAAGCTGCTGAAACGCCTAGCCCAGTTGGAAGAGCCCACCCCCACGTTAGCCGATGCCTAAAAATAACCAGCCCCCGGAGCCAACACTCCGGGGGCTGATCTTATCTCACCATTACTTCTTCGTAATCAACAACTGCACGCTATGTGCGTTATAGATCGTTTTCGCTTGCGTTTTCGCCGGCAAGCCGTTCACTTCAACGGAAGCGAAGGCGCTTTTCGCCTCGTACTCGCCGCTCGTGATCACCGTAATCCGCTGGTTCTCCGACAGCTCCATACCGCTCAGATCCACGCGCAGCTTGCCGCCGTACGTGGCGTTGCCTTTAATGCGGAGCGGTCCGCTATCCGATCCGGCTAAAGCCAGCTCCAGCGTCCCTTTCGACGTTTGCTTGAAGTTGCCGGAGACGATCAGCTCGCCGGGAACGTTTTTGCGCAAAATCCCGCCGTTGTTCACGACATGCCCGTTCCCCCAAGCCGTCGCCGAGCTGCCGATCAGCGTGCCTTGCTCCAGCTGCACTCCGCCCAGGAACGTATTGTTGCCCGTAAGCTCCAATGTCCCGGTTCCTTGCTTGATCAATTTCCCGTAACCGGAAATATCGTTACGCCATTGGTCTGCCGCGTGGAATCCGCCTTTCGCCGCATCCATCGTTACCGTGACATCGTTCACGAGAGCCCCGTAACCATCCGCCGCCGCAAACAGATTCAGACGGCCCCAGCCTTCTTCATCGTCCAGCAGCGGGTAGCCCGACGGCAGTCCCGTCGTCGCCAACACCCAGCGGCGTTGCGTATCGTCCAGATAAGGCAAGCGCGTTTCCAGCAGCACTTCGGCCCCTTCCGGTACCGTCATGGCTTTGCCCTGCTCGTGAATCAGCGGAAAATCGTACGTCAGCCGCTCGGTGAATTTCTGCTTATTGCTCTCGTAATCGCTATACGGATCCGTGCCCGTGCCCACTTGGTTCAGCAGCGTCGTATGGGCCTCCTGGTAGGCCGCTTCCTTCAGGCTCTGATTCTCGGGATCGTTCAGGATCGCGGCGGACAACGCCGTAGCCATCACCCGTCCCCCCATCACGTCCAGCGGAGAATGCATCCCGGCCACAATGCGGTCATGGCCCAAATCGGAGGCGCGTGTCAGCAGCTCCTGATACCGCTCCGGTACGGCGTAAGCCATGGCGATGGCCGCCAGGTACGCAGCGTTGGTATGTCCGCTTGGGAATCCGCCGTCATTGGTCGGATCCGGATTTTTGGCCGGAACCAGCGTCGGTAGTACGCTAACCTCCTCGCTCCAACGGAACGGACGAGGGTATTGATAATACCCTTTGGACGGATTCGTCGAGGAATAGTTCCCCCGCAACGTTTTCACCAGCTTCACCATGTTCCCCAGCTTGGATTCAGGATCGCCTTCGCCCGTTCCTTTATCGTCATATTTGACCTCGGTCGCATCCGCAGGGATATCCAGGATCGTGGTCTTGGCCCCCGCCAGTTGACGATACACGTCAGCCAGCGGACCTAATCCGTCGATCACGCTGTAGCTTTGATTGCGCCGGTCATCGAGATACGCGGCTTTCCCTTCGGCCTCCGTACGTTTCGTCGTGATCTCAACCACCTTCTGAATATTGGCGTCTAGGACCGTTTGATTCAACACCGTGCCGCCATCCCAGGTCTTCCCTGGGGTCCACAGTTCGAGATAACCCGAGAGTACCTTTAGAGCCGGGTTGGATTCAACCGTTGCATTCTCCTTCACGTTGTTCTGGTACCGATCCACAAAAGCCCCCGAAGACGCCTCAACCGGAGCCACGCTAGAAGGGTACACCTGAGCCTGAGCGGAGACGTTCGCACTCGCCACGCCGGCGCTGCCCAGCGGACTTGCCACCGCCAGCGAGAGAAGTAGGGTGGATACGATGGTTGTTTTTACCTTGTTCATGATGTAGATCATTCCTCCCACTATAAATTAATGTTTTCTTGCATTTGCTCACGATTTCTTAGGTGTGT
>NZ_JAWDJI010000139.1:0-869 GCF_032465655.1 Paenibacillus sp. 3LSP
AAGTGAAAACAGATCGACGGGATGCCGAGCAACTCGCGCGTTTGTATCGTGCAGGAGAACTCACTCCCGTTTACGTGCCCGAGCGAGAAGATGAGGCTCTACGAGAATTGGTTCGCGCCCGTGAAGCTGCCAAGGAAGATGCCCACCGGGCTCGTCAGCGGATCTTGAAATTCCTGCTTCGTCACCAGATTGAACCACCCGCCACCATAAAGCGTCGCTGGACGAAGAAGTATCGCGTCTGGCTGGGGCAACTGGTATTCCCGTACGAGCCCATGCAGGTGGCCTTCGATGAGATGCTTCATGCTTTGGATGAGATCGAGCAGCGCATGGGACGCCTAGAAAAAGCACTCGTTGAGCAAGCTGCGACCGGTTCCAAGGCTTCTCTGATCCAAGTTCTTCAGTCCTTACGAGGGATTGGATTGCTCACAGCCATCACCCTTGCGGCTGAAATTGGAACCTTTGCGCGTTTTCGCTCCCCGGCCCAACTGATGGCGTACTTGGGACTGGTCCCTCGTGAGTATTCCACGGGCCTAAGTACTCGACGCGGCAGCATGACCAAAGCCGGAAATGGCCGCTTGCGACGGACTTTGGTGGAGTCCGCTTGGAGTTACCGTCACCGTCCTGCCGTAAAAGGGGATCTCGCCAAGCGATTAGATGGTATGCCCGCCGACGTACAGCTGTTGTCCTGGAAGGCGCAAGAAAGATTGCATTACAAATACCGTCATCTTGTGTTTGGAAAGAACAAGCACAAGAATGTGGCCGTCGGTGCGGTGGCCCGGGAATTGATTGGGTTCATATGGGCGGTTGCTCGAACCGTGGAGCAGCCAGCAGCCTCCTAACGCCTTTGGACGATGAAGGACGCAGCGACC
>NZ_JAWDJI010000140.1:0-9127 GCF_032465655.1 Paenibacillus sp. 3LSP
AGCGGGTGGTTTTTTGTTTCGCACGCTTCGCGAGCTCAACTGGCTAAAGCCATAATAAAAAAAGCATCCGTTCCCCAATGAACGGATGCTCTGTTAAACCGCCAACCGACGGCAGCTTTACCTGACTAGAGTTGAAGACTCGCAATCGCCGCCTTCAAAATGCCGCAGGAATGCGCAAATTTCTGCTGTTCCTCCCAAGTCAAGTTCAGCTCCAGCAATTCCTCGATTCCGCCATCACCGATAATGGCAGGCACACCGCAGCAAACCCAGGTTTGGCCATATTCCCCTTCCAACACAGCGGAAACGGCGATGATTTTGTGTTCATCGTTTAGGATGGATCTCACGATATAAGCCAGCGCGTTTCCAATCCCAAACTGCGTATTGCCCTTGCGGGTAAAAATCTCCCATCCCGCATCTTTTGTTTTTTGCGCGATTTCGTCCAGCTTGACGTGGCGGAACCGCTCCTTATGCTGCTCCAAAATATGCAGTAGCGGCTTCCCGCCGATCGTGACATGCGACCAGGCCACAAACTGCGAATCCCCATGCTCTCCCATCGCATACCCGTTTACACTGCGTGGATCAACAGCAAAGACCTCCGACAGCAACGTTTTGAGCCGAGCCGAATCGATGGAAGTCCCGGTGCCAATCACCCGGTTCCGCGGGAACCCCGACACCTCGCGCACGATATATGTCACGATATCCACCGGATTCGCGGCGACGACAAACACGCCGTCAAATCCTCCATCTACGATGCGGCTGACGATATCCCGCGTAATCTTCTCCGCCTCGCCCAGCACATCCAATCGCGTTTGCCCCGGCTTCGGATTCGCCCCTGCCGTCAGCACAACCACATCCATATCGCGGCAGTCCTCCAGCCGGCCAGCATATACCTTCGTACGGGTTTGCGTAAAGTCCATGCAATGCGACAAATCGAGCGCATGTGCCACCGCACGATCATACGTCCGGTCGATCATCATAATCTCATCGCAGATCGATTGATTAATCATCGAATAAGCGCAAGCCGTACCGACCAGGCCGGAACCAACGATCGTCACCTTTCTCGCTTTTTTGGCCATTCTGCCGCCTCCCTCTCCTATCCATTCTCTTGATCCGATGCCTAAATTATAACCGCAAACCAGTTGACCCGTATATTAGGTACAACACACAAAAAAACTGCCGGAAAACCTCCCGGCAGTTCATAACGATAGATTTAACTTTTCATCCGCGGGTCAAGCGCATCACGCAAACCATCGCCCATCAGGTTGAAGGCAAGTACCGTCAGCATGATTGAAATCCCCGGGAAAACTACAGTCCACGGAGCGGTCGCGATAAATTGACGCGAATCAGACAGCATCTTGCCCCATTCCGGTGTAGGCGGCTGAGCCCCTAAACCGAGGAAGCCCAGCGCAGCCGCTTCGATAATCGCCGTAGCGATCCCCAGCGTGCCCTGCACAATGATTGGTGTCAAGCTGTTTGGCAGGATGTGCCGCAGCAAAATCGCGCTGTTTTTCATCCCAATTGCCCGTGCTGCAGTGATATACTCTTCATTCTTCAAGCTAAGCACCTTCGCCCGCACCAGCCGCCCATACGTCGGGATGTTGACGATGGCGATGGCAAGCAACGCGTTTTGCAGCGACGGACCAAGGATGGCCACGATCGCGATCGCCAGCAAAATGCTCGGGAACGCCAGCAAAATATCGAACAGGCGCGAAATCACCATATCGATCCATTTGCCGTAGAACCCTGCCAGAATGCCGAAGAGCGTCCCCAAAATGATTGATCCCACAACGGAGAACGTCCCCACCCATAAGGAGATTCGCGCCCCGTATAATACGCGGGTGAACAGGTCGCGTCCCAGATCGTCCGTCCCAAACCAATGCGATGAGGACGGCGGTTTTAAGCGGTCGCGCAAAACCTGCTTGTCAAATTCATAAGGAGCAATCACCGGGGCCAGCAAGGCGATCAGAATGAAAAACACGATCATGATCAGGCCGGCCATGGCGATTTTATTTTTGCGGAACGCTTTCCACGCATCGCGCCAAGGTCCGGAAACCTTCCCGGCCGGGACGGCGGTGCTGCGGTTTGTGCTTGCTGTAGTTGCCTCTGCCATGGTTTCCCTCCTTTACCGGTAACGGATGCGTGGATCGACCGCTGCGTACAGCAAATCCACGATCAGATTGATAATGACGAAAATAAAGGCGATAACCAGAATGCCGGATTGAATTACCGGATAATCACGCGAGCTGATCGCTTCGTAAATATACCGTCCCACACCAGGCCATGCGAAGATCGTTTCGGTCAAAACCGCACCGCCAAGCAATGCGCCAGTTTGCAGTCCGATGACCGTCAGCACGGGAATAAATGCATTTTTCAAGGCGTGTTTATAGATGACAATAAATTGCGACAACCCTTTGGCCTTGGCCGTGCGAACGAAATCGGAATTCATAACTTCCAGCATACTCGACCGCGTCATCCGAGCGATAACCGCCATCGGAATTGTCCCCAGCGCAATACTTGGCAAAATCAGATGTCTGCATACTGTCCACAGCTGATCCCAGCGACCAGCGATAATGCTGTCGATCACATACAGATTCGTGACCGCTTCAACCGGGTCGCGTTGATTCATCCGCCCGATGGAAGGCAGCCAATGCAATTTGAGCGAGAAGATCCACTGTTCCATCAGCCCGAGCCAGAAGATCGGCATCGATACCCCGATCAGTGCGATTAACATACAGATGTAATCGAACCACGAATTCTGCTTCCAGGCACTGATGATGCCGGCATTCACGCCAAAGAAGATCGCAAAGGCCATCGCCGCCACGGTTAATTCCGCCGTAGCCGCTAGATAGGGGGTGATCTCCTGGGCAATCGGCACTCTCGTGCGGATCGATTGCCCCAGGTCACCTTTTAACAAATCTCCCATGTAAGAGAAATACTGCTGATACCACGGATTGTTCAGGCCCAGTTGCTCGCGGAGCGCTTCCTTGGATTGCTCCGTGGCCTTCTGCCCTAGAATCGTTTCCGCAGGATCACCGGGAATCGCATGGATAATGGAAAATACGATAATCGTCATGCCGACTAGGACAGGAACCATGATGAGTATTCTTTTCAAAATATAAGCTTTCAAGATGAGGTTCACCTGCCAGAGGCGTTAAGATCCCGCCTGTTATTCGAAATAGATGTTGCTGTAGTATTCCGTACCTGTCGGCGCCGGAACGTATCCTTTCAGATTCGCTTTTGCAGCCAGCAGCGGCGTTGTATGCACGAGCGGAATCCACGGTGCGTCGGCTTTAATGATTTCTTGCGCTTGTTTGTAAAGTTCTTCACGTTTCGATTGATCCGTTTCGATTTGCGCCGCAACTAACAACTCATGCAGCTCGTCACTCGAATAGTACGTGTAGTTATTGGACGGAATCGCGTCTTTGTCCAACAGCGTGTACAGGAAGTTGTCTGGGTCCCCGTTGTCACCGGTCCAACCAAGCATGAACAGATCGTCTTTTTCACCGGCTTGCGCATCGTCGAGATAAACGGCCCATTCCGGAGATTCAATTTTCACTTTTACGCCAACTTCTTCAAAGTTTTGCTGAATAACTTCGGCGACCTTCTTGCCATCTGGCATGTAAGGACGGGATACCGGCATGGCATAGAAGACATATTCCCCTGGCAGACCGTTCGGATAACCAGCTTCAGCCAGCAACGCTTTCGCTTTCTCTGGATCATACTCATAATCAGCAATGCTATCGTTGTAGCCCCACAGGGACGGCGGCATTGGGTTCTTAGCCGGTTCAGCTTGGCCTGCGAAGAAGGCATCGATGATCGCTTGCTTATCAACGGCATAGTTCAGCGCTTGTCTTACTTTCACGTTGTTAAACGGTTCTTTCTTCAGGTTGAAGCCGACATAACCGACGTTGTTGGAAGGACGCTCGATTTTTTGCAGATCCGGGTTCGCTTCCAAGGTTGCCAGATCGTCTGGGCTCAAGTCTTCCATCAAATCGATTTCACCGCTTTGCAACGCGTTGAAACGTGCCGAGTTATCTGGAATGGAGCGAACGATCACTTTGTTCAGCTTCGGAAGCCCTTCTTTCCAGTAGTTCGGGTTCTTCTCTAACGTAATCGAGTCGTTGCGTTTCCACTCTTTGAATACGAATGGACCTGTACCTACCGGCTCGTTCTTGAAGTTTTCTTTCTTCTCCTTGATGGCCGTTGGGCTGGCGATCCCGAAGGAGGTCATGGCCAGGTTTTGCAAGAACGGCGCTTGCGGTTGGTTCAGTGTAAACTTAACCGTGTTCTCGTCGACCGCTTCTACTTCCTTGATAACGCGTTTGCCGTCTGGACCAAACATGGAATCATAGTAGTCAAAGGAGTCGCCTTCAAATTTGTATTCGCTGTTTGGATCAGACCAACGGGTGAAGTTGAATACAACCGCATCCGCATTAAAATCCGTACCATCATGGAACTTCACGCCTTGACGCAGCTTGAAAGTGTAAGTCAAACCGTCCTCAGATACGGTCCAGTCCTCAGCCAACGAGCCTTGAACTTCGGTAGTTCCTTCTTTGTACTCGAGCAAGGAATCAAAAACTTGGTGTGCGATTTTCAAAGATTCGCCGTCGGTTACAATCGCTGGGTCCAGCGAAGCGGAATCCCCGCCGCGGCCTACGACCAACGTGTCTTGAGCGGAACCCGTCGGAGTGGTTGCCTCCGTATTCGCACCCGTATTCGTTCCGCCGGAATTGCTGCCACCGGCATTGTTGCTGCCTCCGCACCCCGTCAATGCGATGGCGGCGCTTAGCATCGTAACAAGAACAACACTACTCCATCTCTTTGCTTTCATTTTGTGGCTCCCTTCTGAATCCCAATATATAATTTCTTGTTTATAAAAAAGCTGGGCATAGTACCCAGACTATAAACCTTTAGAGGTAGTTCAAAACGTCATCTTTATGCCAAGCTCGCGCTTCCTGTGTTCTTCACTTCGGTGTACAGATGGCAAGCCGTCAAATGGCCCGCATCCGTCTCAGCCAGCTCAGGGCGGTGCGTCCGGCAAACGTCCATTGCCATCGGACACCGCGTATGAAACGCGCAGCCGACCGGCGCATTAGCCGGGCTGGGCACTTCGCCTTGCAGAATAATCCGCTCGGTCTTCTTGTCCGGATCCGGCTGCGGAACTGCGGAGAGCAACGCCTGGGTATACGGATGCTGAGGTGACGAGTACAGCTTGTGTTTGTCGGCAATCTCAACGATCCGGCCGAGGTACATAACCGCTACCCGGTCGCAGATATGCTTCACGACACTTAAATCGTGGGCGATAAAGATGTACGTCAACCCGAACTCCTCTTGCAGATCCTGAAGCAGGTTCACCACCTGCGACTGGATCGACACATCCAGCGCGGAAACCGGCTCGTCGGCGACAATCAGCTTTGGCTGGAGCGCCAATGCACGGGCGATCCCGATCCGCTGCCGCTGACCGCCGGAGAATTGGTGCGGATAACGCTGCAGATGGCTTTGCGCCAGACCAACGACATCGATCAACCGGTCGATCATCTGTTTACGTTCCTTGGCATTGCCCACGCCGTGAACGATCAGCGGTTCCTCCAGAATCCGCTGCACCGTATGGCGAGGATCCAACGAGGAGAAGGGATCCTGGAACACAATCTGCATATCCTTGCGTTTCCGGCGCAGCGCCTCTGGCGACAAAGCCGTGATGTCCTCCCCTTCAAAAATCACCTTGCCGCCGGTCGGCTCAATCAGCCGAAGCAGGGAACGGCCAGTGGTAGATTTACCACAGCCGCTTTCCCCGACGAGTCCAAACGTTTCTCCCCGGTGCACGGTAAATGAGATGTCATCGACCGCTTTAACGAATTGCTGGGACTTGCCAAACCATCCGCCCCCGAGAGGGTAGTATTTTTTTAGATGTTCAACTTGCAGTAAGGGTTCACTCATACAACTTCCTCCTGTGGCGTTTCGTGGAGCCAGCACCGGCAGCTATGCGCCGTTTCGTATTCTTTCAGCTCAGGCAGCTGCTCCGAACAAATCGGCATCGCATGGGAACAGCGTTCGGCAAAGCGACAGCCTTTCATCTGGGTGTTCAGGATCGGCACGTTGCCTGGAATGGAGAACAGACGCTTGCGGTCCTCGTCCATGCGCGGCACGGACTTGATCAACCCTTGGGTGTAGGGGTGCAGCGGATTTTTAAAAATATCCCGCACCGGCCCTTCCTCCACCACTTTGCCGGCGTACATCACAGCTACTCGGTGACACATCTCAGCAACAACCCCAAGATCATGCGTGATCATCATGACGGCCGTACCGTTCTCCTCATTCAAACGCCGAATCAAATCAAGGATTTGGGCCTGGATGGTCACGTCAAGCGCTGTAGTAGGTTCGTCGGCGATCAGCAACTCCGGATTACAGGAGATCGCCATCGCGATCATCACCCGTTGCCTCATCCCGCCGGAGAGCTGATGCGGATATTCATCGATGATGGCCTCCGGTCGAGGAATGCCGACCTTTTTCAGCATGTCGATGGTATGTTCCCGCGCTTGCTTTTTGTTGAGCCCCCGGTGCAGCCGAACCGTCTCTCCGATTTGCTGGCCGACAGTAAACAGCGGATTCAGCGACGTCATCGGTTCCTGAAATATCATGGAAATCGAGTTCCCGCGAATGGCTCTCATTTCCCGCTCTTTCATCGGAACGATGTCCTTCCCCTTAAACTCGATCGACCCTCCGGTAATTTTGCCAGGCGGCTGAGGGATCAGCTTTAAGATCGATAAGGAGGTAACGCTTTTGCCGCAGCCCGATTCGCCAACGACACCAAGCACCTCGCCGGGATTCACATACAGGTTCACGCCGTCCACCGCAGGGATTTCGCCTCGGTCCGTAAAAAAGTGGGTATGCAAATCCTTAATCTGCAAAATGGGTTGAATCATGTTTACAGCCTCTTTTCCCGTGAAAATGGAATCTCGCAATTCGACAATGTCCGCCAACAATAGACAAATGTACAATTCATCTGTCGCACTGTAATTTCCTAAAGCATTAAGGTGTAACTTAGCCCCTCTTTCTCTAAGTTACGACACTCGACCTTCGAAATGTCTCTACAACGCGGACGAATGTACATCTTCGCTTCCGCACAGCAATCAAGTAAAGCGGAAGCCTATGCAGAAGGATTCAATGAGCGATATACGGTAAATCACATTTCTCTTTGCCGTAATTTCGCTAAAAGTGACGATTTATCGAACTATGGTCAATTGAAGTGTTAAGTTAACTAACATAAAAAAATATTTGTTTGTTTGATAAGCTACTTTACATCATTTTCACAGAATAGACAATAGAAAATTTCAAGGTGTCATATCTATGACAGCTATTTGGCAGGTCATTCTTAAAATTTGAGATGATCGAAACATTTAAGGTAGAATGGAAGTAACCGTTATCAAAATAGGTGAGAGGTGATGGTAAATGAGTTTCACGTTATCTTTGGGAAGTGCGGCTCCAAACTTTAATCTGCCGGCTACAGATGGCCAGACCTACTCTTTAGAATCATTTGCTTCGGCCAAGGTGCTTGTCGTGTTTTTTACGTGCAATCACTGTCCTTATGTACTCGGCTCCGATGAAGTCACGCGGCAAACGGCGGAGAAGTATAAGGATCGGGGGGTCGTGTTCGTAGGAATTAACTCGAACAGCGAGAACACTCACCCGGAAGACTCCTTCGAGCACATGGTTAAACGGATGGAGCAGCATCGATTCCCTTGGGTGTATTTGCGAGACAAGGAACAGACGGCAGCGAAAGACTATGGGGCCCTGCGCACGCCGCATTTCTTCGTCTTTGATTCTGGCCGCAAGCTTGTCTATACGGGACGCGGCGTGGATAACCCACGTGACACGAGCAAAATGACGGTCAACGATCTGGATCGGGTGTTGGAGGAACTTACCGCTGGTTGCGAAATTTCAATTCCGTTAACCAATCCGATCGGCTGTAATGTGAAATGGGAAGGGCAGGATGCTCACTGGATGCCAGCGGACGCCTGCGATTTGGTGTAAGCTGATGAGCCGCCTATATGATTTTGAAGTCCGTACGATTACGGGGGAAACCACGACGCTCGCGCCATATCAGGGGCAGGTGTTGCTTATCGTTAATACCGCCAGTGCATGCGGGTTGACACCGCATTATGCGGGGCTCCAGCAACTGTACAGCAAGTACAAGGATCAAGGCTTCTCCGTGCTTGGGTTCCCATGCAATCAATTCGCCGAACAAGAGCCTGGAACGGAGGCGGAGATTAAAGCTTTCTGTGAAACGAATTATCAGGTCACCTTCCCGCTGTTCGCCAAAATCGACGTAAACGGTGAGAACGCCCACCCGTTATACCGTTATCTGCGGGAGCATACACCAGAACCTTACGATACAGGGGATATCGAATGGAACTTCGTGAAGTTCCTGGTTGGGCGAGACGGCGAGATCGTCAAGCGTTATTCGGCTCGCACCGAACCATCTGAGATTGAGCCGGACCTTCAAGCGCTGCTGTCAAGTACGGCAGCTGACCATTAATGTTAAGGCCTGACGCCTAGATCACCAAAACCGCTGGCAGCTTCATGCTGCGGCGGTTTTTTGCTGTGCCTCTTAGAATAAAAACGGTGTTGTGATCGACAATTTTCGCTATAATTCTATTTATGATAAACACTAGAAGAACTGAGCCTTTTCGTTACTCTCTGAATCCGCCGATCGCCGCATCGCTCGAAATTGTGTCGATTGACGGGCAGGCGCTGCCCCTGAAACCGGCGCAGATCGAGCTTATCGATATCAGCAAATCCGGTTGCCGGGTCCGCACCGAATTGAATCTGCACGCATCCTCCCACGTGATACATGTCCTATTGCATGTTCGCTTAAGCGATGAGAATCGCACTTTCTCCGGCGAAATCCGCTGGCAAAGAGAGCTGGAGCCCCCCAATCACCATTATGGGTTACATCTGGAGCTTAACGACGAGGAAAAGGAGGCTTTGAACGTCGAATTGAGGGGGATGGCTGCATCTCGAAGAATCATCGTAAAATAAAGCGAACGCCCCACCGGTATTTTATGGCGGGGCCGTGTCAACTCATATAAAAATGTTACCGAAGGATAATGGTTCACTCACGTAATTT
>NZ_JAWDJI010000141.1:0-32668 GCF_032465655.1 Paenibacillus sp. 3LSP
AAGACGAAACGGAGGCTATCGCCATTTCCTAAGTTCAACACAAAAAAACTTACACTGCGGAGGAGCCGACCAGTGCCCCGCCGGCAAGATCCGCATCAGCGGCTCCCACCCGGCTTAACGCCAGCAACAGGACGATCATCACCGTGACCCGAATGGCTTGCTCCACCACCTGGGAAACCGCCGTTGGCGTCATATTTTGATGTCCCTGAAAATATCCCCGCAGCGCCGCCGCCACCGGAATGAGCAACAACGCGGGCGCCGCTCCGCGAAAAGCCGGAATCAACAAGCTGCTTCCGATGAGCTGCGATAAGATCGGAGCGCCAAAATAAAGCAGCACCGCAAAGGCAACCCCCAACCCCAGCATCGTTGCCGATGCCAGTCGCAGCACCTCATTACGCTCCCTTTCCCATCCAGGGGCCTGGCGTTCCGCGATAAATTTGGCTACCGCCGCCTGAAATCCCGAGGTCGTGAGCGTAACTAACAGCGTGTACAAAGGGTAAACCGTATTATAAATGCCAAATACGCCGTCTCCCCCGATATTTTGCAGCGGGATCTTCTGCAGCATTCCCAGCAGCTTGGTGATCAGCGCCGCCGCGCTCAGAACGGCCGCTCCCTTGAGCAGTTTGGAGGATAGGCTTTCCTTCGTTTCCATCATGGCAACCTACTTTGCTTTAACAGTCATCAGCATGTTTTAAAGCTAACAGGTTCCATTATAAGACGAAACGGAGGCTATCGCCATTTCCTAAGTTCAACACAAAAAAACTTACACATCCCTCTACGTTTCGGACGGACGGCGTCCGCCCCAAACAGCGGTGTGTGTAAGTTCCTCCATGCGTCTTGCAAATATTTTGCGTTCTTTCTACTGCTCCATCTGTTTTGCGAGAAAACCGGCAGCGGTCTCTGCCATTTTCGATTCCAAATCGGACATTTTTACAGCATCGTCCTTGTTCACAAGCACCACCGTCCCAATTGGGTCCCCGCCGGCAATAATTGGCGCTATCACAAACGAAGAGATGTTCTCCGGATGATCCTTCGTAATTTCGTACGACCCCGACTCGGTTTCCATGATAATCTTGCGGCCATCCATACTGCTTTCCAGCAAAGAGCTGATCTGCTTGTCCAGGTACTCCTTCTTGGAAGCGCCTGCGACAGCAATGATGGTATCCCGGTCAGAGATTAAGGTAATATGGCTGGTGCTCTCATACAGCGACTCCGCATATTCCTTGGCAAAATCGCCCAATTCTCCAATCGGCGAATATTTCTTCAAAATCACTTCTCCATCCCGGTCCACGAAAATTTCGAGCGGATCTCCTTCCCGAATCCGCAACGTCCGGCGGATTTCCTTAGGAATAACAACACGGCCTAAATCATCGATACGGCGTACAATACCAGTAGCTTTCATTTCACTTGATGCCCCGCTTTCTTAGAAGTTTTGAACTACGGCTTGATTTTTTAAAGCTTCACCTAATCGGACTTTATACGTAATCTGCGGCTTACGCAGATGTATGCGCCATAAGCTTCGCCAAAACGAGCGGCCGAAGGTGGGGACAGGGATGGCTTGTTCTGTGATTCTGACCATAGTATTCATCCCGGGCGAACACCTTATTCATCATAATGAACCATGATTTTTAACAGTTGGATGTGTATAAGGAGCCGCAAGGCCGTCCGCACAAAAAAGCAGCACGGACCTCCCCGCGCTGCTTCTAAGCTCTGCTTTATTTGCTCGTATTCCCGCTATTGGAACCGGCATTGTTGGCAGCTCCGTTGCTGTCCGTCCCGGCATTCGTACCTTCATTCGTTCCGGCATTGGTGCCATTGCCCGCATTGGTGTCTGTTCCCGCGCCATTTTCGCCGGTACTTGTCTCCACTTTAGGCAATTCGATCTTCTTGATGATCTTCTTCTCCAGATCCCCCGCCATGAACTCGTCCAATTTGTTCGAGGCCAGCGTCGTTTGGATCATGTCCTTCTCTTCCTGGGTCAGATCCTCGAATTTCTTCTCGGTCCGAGACTCCACGCGGATGATGTGGTACCCGTATTCCGTCTTCACCGGATCGCCGATTTGGTTGAGCGGTTGGGTCAAGGCCGCTTGTTTAAAAGCTATTACCCAGTCGCGCACTTCCACGTTCTCATACAAACCGCCGTTATCCTTGGAGCCTGGATCTTCGGAGTACTGCTTCGCCAACGCAGCGAAATCTTCACCCTTGTCCAGTTTCGCTTTGACTTCCTTCGCCAGCTTGAGCGTTTCCTCTTCCGTCCGCTCTTTGCCGTCTGGATCGGTGAAGTTAATCAGGATATGACGAACGGAAGCCGTCGTATAATCCTGTTTCGTCGCTTCGAATTCCTTCTTCACGTCATCTTCAGAGATCTTCTGCATTTCGCCTTCCATCACGGTATAAATCCGAACCATGTAGTCCTTGAATTCGGCCTCGGATACCTTCTGGGCGTCCAGCATTTTCTTAAAGTTATCTTCGCCGTAGGACGATTTCATCAAATCAAATTGCTCCTCGGCTTTCTTCTTACCGGCTTCCTTCGTCTTCGCGTCGGCTTTGGCTTCAAGATACTCATAGGCGATCTCTTGCTTCACCAAATATTGACGGAAGTCTTCCATCTGCATGAATTGTTCCATTTGCGGCTGAAGGGCAAGCACGATCCGCTGCTCGCGGTCGAATTCGTTCTCTGTAATTTCGCCGCCATCGTACGTCGCAATCACCTTACTCGTATCGTTTCCTCCCGAGCTTGCATCCTTCTTGCCGCATCCCGCCATAACGGAAAAAGCCAATACCGCTACAAGCCCAATCAGCAGCATTCTCCATGAGCGCCTTTTACTTTGAAACATTCTGTAGTTCCCCTTTCGCTTTGAACGCATCCTTCAGGGCGCCGAGAAACTGCTCCAGCAAGCCCATCATTTCTTTGTCGTCCATTCCCTTGATATTTATCCGGATAATCATCACGGATCCTTGACTAAATTGTACACGTCTTCCGAACAGATTGCCAACTTCGGCAAGCTTGCTTGGAACGATGGCTTGTTCCTGACCTTCGTAGAACTTGATCGTCACTTCTTCGCCCCGCAGCGTCATCGACTCGATGCCATACTGCTTGCCATACAGCTTCACGCGGGCAACCGCCAGGAGATTCTGCACGGCATCCGGCAGCTCCCCGAACCGGTCAAGCAGCTCGTCCTCCAACTCGGCCACGTCCTCGAACGTCTGCACTGAGGCGGTCTTCTTGTAGATTTCGATCTTCTGAATGCTGTCGTAGATGTAATCCGATGGCAAATATGCGTCGATGCCCAAATCGATCGTGGTGTTCCAAGTCGCCTCTGCCGGCGGCGTCTCTCCGAGCATCGTAATTTTCCGCTTCTGGATTTCTTCCGCCAGCATCTGCGAATACAGATCGAAGCCGACGGAAGCGATAAAGCCGTGCTGCTCCGCACCAAGCAAGTTCCCGGCACCGCGGATGGCTAAGTCGCGCATCGCAATTTTGAAGCCGGAACCGAGCTCCGTAAATTCCTTAATCGATTGCAGCCGTTTCTCCGCAACTTCGGTTAAGGACTTGTCTTTTTGATACGTGAAATAAGCATAGGCGATCCGGTTGGATCGTCCGACCCGGCCGCGCAGCTGATACAGCTGGGACAAGCCCATCTTGTCAGCATCATGCACGATCAGCGTATTGACGTTCGGAATGTCCACCCCGGTTTCAATGATACTAGTGCTGACCAAGACATCGTATTCCCCGTCAAGAAAATCGAGAATCGTCTTCTCCAGCTCCTGCTCCGACATCTGGCCATGACCCACGACCACTCGCGCTTCCGGCACGAGCATCGAGATTTGGGCGGCAATTTCATGAATCCCCTGCACGCGGTTATACAGGTAATAAATCTGGCCGCCCCGGGCCATCTCCCGTTCGATCGCTTCGCGTACGAGCGATTGACTGTACTCGACGACATACGTCTGCACCGGGAACCGGTTTTCCGGCGGCGTTTCAATAACCGACAGATCCCGTACGCCCAGCATGGACATATGCAGCGTCCGCGGAATCGGGGTCGCCGTCAGCGTCAGCACGTCCACGTTGGTTTTCAGTTTCTTTAACTTCTCTTTATGGGTAACGCCAAACCGTTGCTCTTCGTCCACGATCAGCAGTCCCAAGTCTTTAAAGACCAGATCCTGCGACAAAATGCGGTGGGTTCCGATAACGATATCCACCGTGCCTTGACGAATCCCTTTAATGGTTTCGTTCTGCTCCTTGCGGCTGCGGAAGCGGCTAAGCGTCTGAATGTTGATCGGATAGCCGGCAAACCGCTCCCGGAACGTCTCATAGTGCTGCTGTGCCAAAATCGTCGTTGGGACAAGCACCGCAACCTGCTTGCCTTCAATCGCTGCCTTAAAGGCCGCACGAATGGCAACTTCGGTCTTGCCGTAACCAACGTCACCGCACAAGAGACGGTCCATCGGACGACTTTGTTCCATATCTTTCTTGATTTCCTCAATGGCCCGCAGCTGGTCTGGAGTTTCCTCATACGGGAACATCGCTTCGAATTCCTGTTGCTCCGGCGTGTCCTTCTCAAATGCATACCCCGGGGCCGCCTGCCGCTCTGCGTACAGCTTAATCAAGTCGTCGGCAATATTTTGGACGGAGGAACGGACTTTGTTCTTGACGCGGTTCCACTCGTTACCGCCCAGCTTGTAGATCTTCGGCTCCTTGTCCTCAGAACCTACATATTTCTGAATCATGTCGATCTGTTCGATCGGCACCGACAGCTTGTCACCGCCGGCATAGAGGATATGCATGTAATCCTTGTGAATGCCGCCGACCTCCAGCGTACCGATGCCCATGTATTTCCCGATCCCGTGGTTCTGGTGAACGACGTAATCGCCGATCTTCAGCTCGGTATAGCTCTTGATCCGTTCGGCATTGTCCATGCTCTTGACGACACGGCGCGCTTTGCGCTGCTTCTGGGAGAACATCTCGCCTTCAGTTATCACAACGAGGTGTACCGAAGGCAGTTCGAAGCCGGACTGCAGGTTGCCTTGCAGCAATTGAGGTTCTTCAATGCCGTAATCCTGCAGTACCCGCCGCATCCGATCCATGCGCTCTTCGGTGCTGGCCAGCATGATGACATGAGCACCGCTCTTTTTCCAACGCTCCATCTCCGCCTTCAGGACATTCATTTGCCCATGGAAATCCTGCATCGCCCGCGTCACGAAATTCACGATATTCTGCGGCTGGGAATGCGGGACTTGACGCAGGAACAGCGACAAGAACAACGTCTGGAACGGACGATGGTAGATCAGATGATCTACGTCCACCGCAAGCGGCAGGTCAGGCAGACTCTTCCCGTTTTGGTATAGGTGCAGATTCCATTCCGCCTCATCGCGTTCCAGCTGCTTGGCCGTCTCCAGCAGGCGCGACGGTTCGTCCAGCAGAAGCAGCGTATCTTCTGGCATGTAGTCATACAACGTTTTTCGCTCTGGATAGATCAAAGAAATATATTTATAAATTTCCGAAAAATAAACATGCTCGCGCAGCATTTCGATTTCTTTGTACATCTCTTCGCGGAGACGGTTCTTGGCCTGGCGATCGGTCATCTTGTCCAGCTGGATCTCCAGCTTCTCCGAGAGCGCCTGCGCTGCCTGGCTCATCCGTTCCTTCGTTGCAATCAGTTCCTTGCAAGGTGGAATGAACACTTCCTTAATCTGGTCCACCGATCGCTGATCCGCCGGATCAAAGGTCCGGATCGAATCCACTTCATCATCAAACAGCTCCACCCGGTAAGCCATGGACGCTGTGAGCGGATAGAAGTCGATAATGCCACCACGCAGGCTCATTTCGCCGCGGGATTCCACCCGTTCGACCCGCTCATAGCCTAGCTCGACCATTTGCGTCATGAACCGCTCCAGTTCCAGCGTGCCTCCGAGCCGGACGGTCAGTCCTGCTTCGGCCATAGCTTCCGGCGTTGGGATATAGCGGCGAATACCGGAATAAGGCACCACCACAATGCCTCGGAATCCCCGGGAGCATTGCAGCAGCACCTCGATCCGCTGGGCCAGCGTTTCCGGGCTGGATACCGCCGATTCAGCAGCAACCAGCTCATTCGCCGGGTACATCAGTACCTGATCCGGTGATAGCGCTTCCTGTAAATCTTCATACATTTTCTGTGCGGAGAACATATTGTGGGTCACGACGAGCAGCGGTCGCTTCGTTTCCTGATGCAGCGCGGCTAGCATCACTTGCCTGGACGAACCCGACAAGCCGGAAATTAACTGCTCCTTCATGCCCGACTGAATGCCCGCAACCGTCGAAGCAAAATCGGTATCGCGTGAAAAAGCTTGAATAAGTGCTTGTAGCAAATGAGGCACCTCTCTTACTGCTGATGGATAGAAATCTATGGCTAGACGAAAAGGGTAAGTCCAGCTTACCCGAACCAAAAAGGAGCCTCAGCAACGTGCCAAGGCTCTATAACCGTATATTCCGGTAAATTTGTCCGTGTTCCTCGTAGCTTGCAGTTTACTGCAAAGGATTCGTAAGCAACATCAGTTCCGGGTTATGATCAAGGGCTTCCTTGCAATAGTCGCAAGTCACCCGGACCGTCATTTCGCCATTTGAATCATACGCTATTATATCTCTCCGCTCATCGGGGGTCAAGGAATGCAAGCCTAATTGGGCTTCTGTGACTTGAGGCGATTCGATTCTACCAATCACCGTCCGGCAGTGCCGACAAACATAGTTTACAGCCATCTATATGCCTCCTGAAGATTCTTTATGTCTCCAGTATGCCCCAAGCAGACGGCTTTTAGCCTATCGGCCCTGATAGATTGACCCATCTATCCGTTGAACTTCGCCATCGTTTGTTCGAACGTATGGTCCAGGCTGTATTCTAGCGCATCGCAAGCCGCTTGAATGGACTGATCGAGCAACGGCTTATCCTTCTTCGCAAAAGGCGACAGGACATAATCCACGATCGCATACCCGGGTTCAGGGCGCGAAATGCCCATCCGGATTCGGTTAAACGTCTGCGTGCCGATATGTTGTATGATCGACTTGATGCCGTTGTGCCCGCCGGCACTGCCTTGATATCTCAGACGATTGCGTCCCAACTCAGTATCGAGGTCGTCGTACACCACGATCAGATCTTCGATCGACGCCTTATAGTAGTCCATATAAGCGCGCACCGCTTCGCCGGATAAATTCATGTAAGTCATCGGCTTAATCAGCACGACTTTCCCGCCTGGCAGCATCCCTTCTCCAATCAAAGCCTTACATTTACTCTGCTTGATCTCGATGCCATGCCGGCGCGCCAGCTCATCCACGGCCATAAAGCCGATATTGTGCCGGGTTTTCTCATATTGGGCTCCCGGATTGCCGAGCCCTACGATCCACTTCATGGGTCATGTCCCTCCAAATTCTAACATATCTATATCTATAAACCGCCTCTGGTACTCGGTTGTTCTTTAACTAACTATACTTTAAGAAAGATGCGAATTAGCTGGAAAAAGTAACGTTAATTTCGACGCAAACTGGCTTTTTGAGCAACTAACGGTAAAACCTGCCGTTAATTTCAGCGTAATTGCTGCTTTAGCTGAAAATCCCCAAAATTAACTATACAATTTACCGTTAAATCACCTGAAACCTTCGTTTCCGCCAAAATTAACGGTAGAAATTCCAGTTCGTTTGTATTCTTCGACGGGGAGTGCCCCTATGGGGAAGCGATCGCCCTCGTAAGAACATTTCTACACGGATGTCTGCTTTCGCCCAACGCTAACGCTCAACCAAGTCCGTGCAACTCCGTTTTCCCCAGCTTCTCCATCGGCCCGCCAATACACCGATAGGGGTTACGTCCCCGTTTGGGAGGACGCAACCCCTGGTATGGCAGTGACCATTTTATTCGATCTCGAACAGCTTGCTGATCGACAGCTCCTCGTGCACACGAATAATCGCCTCGCCCATCAGCGGAGCGACAGACAGCACTTTGAGCTTGCTTGTCGGATTCGGATGCGTGATCGGGATCGTATCGGTCACGATCACTTCCTTCAGCGGAGAGTTTTCCAGACGTTCCATCGCCGGACCGGACAAGACAGGGTGCGTACAGCAAGCGTACACTTCTTCTACCCCGCCTTCCTTGAGCGCGTTGGCACCAAGGACAATCGTACCGGCGGTATCGATGATATCGTCGACGAGAATCGCAGTTTTCCCTTCGATGTTCCCGATAATGTTCATGACTTCGCTGACATTCGGTTCTGGACGGCGCTTGTCGATGATCGCCAGCGGTGCGTTCAGGAAATCCGCCAGCTTACGGGCACGTACCACCCCGCCATGGTCAGGCGAGACGACAACCGGATTCGCGATATGCTTGGAACGGAAATACTGGGCCAAGATCGGCACGCCTAGCATATGATCCACCGGGATATCGAAGAAGCCTTGGATCTGCATCGCATGAAGGTCCATCGTAATGACCCGATGTGCGCCGGCTTTCTCGATCAGATTGGCAACCAGCTTCGCCGTGATCGGATCGCGCGAACGGGCTTTCCGGTCTTGGCGGGCGTAACCGTAATACGGGATAACGACATTAATGCTCTTGGCCGAAGCTCTTTTCAAAGCATCCACCATCACGAGGAGCTCCATCAAGTTATCGTTGACAGGTGCGCAAGTCGATTGCACCACATAGACGTGGCAGCCCCGAACGCTTTCGGACAGCTTGACCTGTATTTCGCCGTCACTAAAGCTCGTCGTCTCCGATTCGCCCATCGGAATGCCGATATAGTCGGCGATTTGATGAGCCAATTTCGGATTGGAGTTACAGGTGAATATCTTTAATTTAGAATCACAATAAGTCATAAAATTAAAACCCTCCGTGCTGTGTAGATAGCGTCAGGGAGTCTCTTAAACAACCCGCCTTCACAGCTACCCCGTCTATTCAAATGGTCACTGCAGATCACTGCATTTGAAATTAAGATTGTCGCTGTCTTTCCTTCTTCGCTTTCGCCCGGGCACGAATCTTCTCGGCATAGCCGGGTTTATTCTCCTGCCGGGTTCTGGCAATAGCAAGATCATTGTCCGGAACCGATTGCGTAATCGTGGATCCGGCAACGACATAAGCGCCTTTGCCCACCTTCACCGGAGCGATCAAGTTGACGTTACTGCCAACAAAAGCATCGTCCTCAATCTCCGTAATGGACTTATTATAACCATCATAGTTCACTGTTATCGCGCCGCAGCCAATATTCACGTTCTTACCAACCTTCGCATCGCCGATATAGCTGAGGTGCGAGACTTTGGAGCCTTCATCGAGGGTTGCATTTTTGATTTCAACAAAATCGCCAACCTTCACATGTGCTCCGAGCTTCGCCCCTGGACGCAAATAAGCGAAAGGACCAACTGTCGTCTCCTGGCCGACTTCCGCCTGGCTCAGCACCGACTGTTTCACCTTCGCGCCGTTTTGGATCACGCTATCTTCGATTTCTGCAGCCGGCCCAATCACGCAATCTTCGCCGATGGACGTTTTCCCGGATAGAACGGTACCTGGATAAATTACGGTATCCGCTCCAATGGTAACATCGGCCCCGATGTACGTAGAAGCTGGATCAATCACCGTTACGCCGTTCAACATATGGCCCCGCACGATGCGTTCCCGCATGACGGCTTCAGCTTCCGCCAAGGCCACCCGGTCATTGACGCCAATCGATTCGCGAACGTCTGCTACCGCATAACCTTCGACAATTTCGTTCGCCTGCACCAAAATGCCGATCACGTCGGTAAGATAATACTCCTGTTGCGCGTTGTTGTTCGTTACTTTCTCCAGTGCAGCAAACAATTTGGCATTATCAAAGCAATAAGTGCCTGTGTTAATTTCCTGCACGGCGGCTTCCTCCGGCGAGCAGTCCTTCTGTTCAACAATCCGTTCAACCGTTCCGTTAGCGCCGCGGATCACTCGGCCGTAACCATACGGTTGTTCCATTACCGCTGTAAGTACGGTTGCTGCCGCTCCCTTACGTTGATGAAGTTCGAAAAGAGCTTCCAGTGTTTCCGCCGTAACCAAAGGGGTATCGCCACAAATAACCAGTGTGACTCCTTCTTCTCCCGCCAATAATGGCCCGGCCTGCTTGACGGCATGTCCGGTTCCCAGCTGTTGCTCCTGCAACACGTATTCCGCCGATGAACCCAAATAGGATTTTACAGCTTCAGCTCCATGGCCAACAACGACGATGCTGCGTTCGCAACCTGCTTCTTGAACCGCATTTAGTACATGCCCAACCATCGGTTTGCCGCAAACGGGGTGAAGCACCTTATAGAGCTTGGACTTCATCCGTTTCCCTTGGCCTGCGGCAAGAACGATCGCTAATCTCTTCAAGTCCCCGGCCTCCTTCTTATTTTTAAAAAAAGAAGTATTTCTCTCTCTCTCATTAAAACTCATTACTGAATATATCTCATTTAGGGCAAAAAGAAAAGGGAGCCATGCGGACATGGCTCCCTTTTCCTCGAACCCCAATTGATCGATAAATCAAATAAATGCGACTTACGCCCCTTCTTCAATCGCTTCCTCTTGTTCGGCGGCGCGCTCGTACTCAGCCAGAACAGCGGCTTGAATCTTCTCGCGAGTACCGGAGGAAATCGGATGAGCGATATCCCGGAACTCCCCGTCCGGCGTGCGCTTGCTAGGCATTGCTACGAACATCCCATTGTTCCCATCGATGACGCGAATGTCATGAACAACAAATTCGTTATCGATGGTAATGGATGCGATGGCCTTCATTCTGCCCTCAGAGCTGACTCGGCGGAGTCTTACATCCGTAATTTGCATATGTGTTCACCACCTTTTTCCATCAGAGACTTGGTGTATTATTCCACACAGCAAACCGAAATCCTTTTTTTTTGATCAACAAAATGGCCTAAAATCACGATTTTTTTTGATAAAACGGGGTTTTCGACATGTTTCGTCGAGAATTCTTACAATTTGAGGAGATATCGACATAGTTCTTATTGTTCAAATTTCGAAAAATAATTCCCAGGTTCTACTGAAATCTCCTTCTCCTTGGGATCTACCGCCCGAAGTGTAGCCAGGGAAACGTAATCATGTAGCAGACGCTGTTCGCTGGCAACTTCGCCCGATTCAACCAGAACCCCAACTCCTGCAACCTCTGCGTTAAACTCGGCCAACAGGTCAACCATCCCTTGGATCGTGCCCCCCGCCTTCATAAAGTCATCGACGATCAAGACGCGAGAGTGTTCCTTCAATGCCCGGCGCGACAGCGTCATCGTATGCAGGCTCTTGTGGGAGCCCGATACGTAATTGATGCTAACGGCGGATCCTTCCGTCACCTGATGGTCGCGACGAACCAGGACGACGGGCAGATTCAGTTCCGCTCCCGTTGCATAAGCGAGAGGGATCCCCTTCGTTTCCACGGTCATGATGCAGTCGATCTCCAAATCGCCGAATACGGTTGCAAACAACTTGCCCGCTTCATTCATCAACGCCGGTTGTCCCAAAAGATCCGACATATACAAATATCCGCCCGGTAAAATTCGGTCTGGCTGCGCCAGCTTCTCACAGAGGTGCTGGATAAAAGCGTTCGCTTGCTCCCGTCCGACCCGGGGAATATATTTCACGCCGCCGGCCGCCCCGGCAAGCGTCAGCAATTCCCCCATGCCTTCGCCTTCAAACACTTCTTTAATAATCCCCAGATCCTCGCTGATGGACGACTTGGCCGCCCCATACCGTTGCGCAAAGGTAGTCAGCGGGATTAAATGGTGTGGTCTAGACAACAGATAATGGGTCATCTCCACCAAACGAGCGCTTCTTTTTAATTTCTTCACGAAGTACCCCTCGCTAAATCCGAATATTTTAATGAAACTATAACACTTTTGTACGGATTTGTCCAAGCCTTGGAACGAGGAAGGAGTACCCGGCTCCAGTTCCGCAGCCGAGCTTCAAGTCAACAGCCGTACGGCGTAAACCTCTTTGCAGAACCCGCGCAATCCGTTATAGATGCGGGACACCTTCGATTCTTTCGAGACGAGCCCAAATACCGTAGGTCCGCTGCCCGACATTAACACGCCGTCCGCGCCAAGACGCAGCATTGCCTCTTTCAGTTGCGCTACCTCTGGATGAAGCTCCAGCGTCACCTGCTCCAGCACGTTACCGAGCGCTTGGCATACCTCCGTGAATGAGCGTCTCTCCAACGCCTCTCGCATCCGGATTGCCGATGGATGATCGGTAATTTGCTCCGCCTGCAGGCGCCCATACACCTCGGCCGTCGACACGTTGATCGGTGGCTTCGCTAACACCACCCAGCATTGCGGCGGATTCGCCAGCGGCGTCAACACTTCGCCTCGCCCTGTCGCCAGCGCCGTCCCGCCCGTCACGCAAAACGGCACATCTGAACCCAGCTCCGCCCCCAGCTCCTTGAGCTCCTCTTCGGGAATGCCAAGCTCCCATAAACGGTTTAAGCCCCGCAGCGTCGCCGCAGCATCGCTGCTTCCGCCGGCAAGGCCGGCAGCGACCGGTATTTTCTTATCGAGGTGGATATAAACCCCGCTCCGCACATTGTAGCGTTCCTTGATCAGCTTCGCCGCCTGAAACGCCAAGTTCTTCTCATCCAGCGGAATATATCCGGCCTGGCTCGAAATAATGATTGTATCCCGCGGAAGAGCGCTCATTTCCAAACGGTCCGCCAGATCCACCATCGTCATGATCATCTCGACCTCATGGTATCCGTCGGGACGTTTATGTAACACGTCGAGCATTAAGTTAATTTTGGCCGGTGCTTTTTCGTAAATTTTCATGCCGCTTCCCCACCTCAGCAATTCCGTGGAATATCCGCATCCATCCGGTCTTATTAGCACATTCTTTTATTCTAAAAAAACGTTGCCTCCACGTCTATGTATGAAAGACATTTTTTTCTCCCTCTATCTTACTTCATCCAACGAAAAAAACGAAGCTCCCTGAAAGGGACGCTTCGCTGTGGCAGAGGTTATTGCTGTTTCGCGGCTGCCTTCTCGGCAAGCTCAATCGCCCGCTTCACCATATTGCCCGCATCTTTGGCCTTGATGCCGCCCCAGCCCTCCTGCTGGACGGTATCGTAAAATCCCAGATCCTTCGCTAATTCGACCTTCAAGTTCTCCGACATCACGCTGCGTCTTCTTCGCGACATGGTCAGTCTCCTCCTTTTGGCCATGGAAATAGGAACGATGGTTAGTATACGCGAGCACCGATGCGAGCATACACCGAGATTTTGTCCATCTAAAGTGAACACCGGCAACCTTGGTGGATGAACCCATTACCCGTAAAAAAAAGAAAAAAACGGTCTCACCCGAAGGCGAGAACCGTTTGCGGTTTGATTCATGATGTTCACGGTTTAATATACGAAATCCGCATCCCATCGTTGTCGTCATAAACCATGACTTCAACAGATTCGGTCAGTATATCGGCATAACTGTAAGACACACGCTTAAAGGTTTGCTGCTCTTGATCCAGCTTCACAATGAAGACCGAAGGATAGGTCTCCTCTAACACTCCAGTGCGTTCGACGGTCTTCCGGCGACCACCGTTAGCCCGGAGCATAATTTTCTGTCCTACATGGGCGTCGAGACTATGCTTTATTTCCGACAGCGCATTTTTAGCCATTGCCTGTGACCACCTTCTTTCTTTGTCCATTATACAGGAAAGTCACAAACTTGTCAAATCGAAATAAATAATTATATCAGCAGCAAAAAAGATGTGTCAACGATTATTTTTCGACATTTTCTTTTGCCTGGTGGCTCAAGAGCTAAATACTAAAAAAATAACCGGAAGGTCCTGGGGCACTAGCCTCAGTTCCTTCCGGCAACCCTTTCACATGGACGGCACCACTTTCAGCGTCGACAAGTCCTTCAGTTTGGGCAACCCGATTCGGTAACTGCCACGAGTCTCGATCCCGCCAACCCCCTGGGCGCCGCTGATCGTATGATTCAGCACGTCAGTAATCTGGATCGTATCCCGAATCGAGGTGAGCGACGCTTTCGCAGCGATATACACCGGATCCAGCGCATGGATCAGCACCCGGCCGGGTGAACTCGCAAAATTAGCCCCCGCCTGCAGCAACGCCTCAAAATGCGACTGGCAAGCGCCGGCCACAATCGTTAACGTATCGAAATTCCGTTCGTATTGCCGAGCCATTTGAATGGCCTCCACGAAATACTTGGAATTTTTATAGCTGGTCAAATTATAAAGGTCGCTGGTGGGACGCGATTTCAACACGCCGTCATGACCGGTAATCACAACGATATCCGGCTTGACCACAGGCAGCAGACGGTACAGCGCACTCGCCATTTGCGATTCCGTGACATAGTATCCCTGAACCGGAACACGCAGCTTCTGATACAGGCTTAGGCTCTTTTGTAAATAGCGTTCATCCCCATCTAAATGCAGGACCTTCCCTGGGACCTCAAAATAGGCCGTCTCTCCTTGCCCATACAGATCCCGTCCAATCACCATTCGATTGCGTTCTGCCAATTCCTTGCGGTCTTGCGTTAACCGCTTCAGCGATTCCGTCGCCTTAATGCGGGCCCGCTGCGTCGTCTCTCCTGGGGAAGCCGGGTCTACCCTGACCAAATCGGTTAAGGGCGCATCCGCCAGCAGCCGGAATTCCGTTCCTTTAATAATCGCTTCACTCCGCACAATCTGTTCGATTCGGAACGTAACATCTCCACCGTATGATTTGCGGACGACCAAGTCTCCCAAATTCGCCAAATCCATCACCTCTATCCCATCGTATGGGCGATAAGAGGGAATGGTTACACGCGGAGTTCCTTCACGCCGGCATTCAGCAGCGTATCGCTCAGCTTGGCGAACTCCTCCAGGCTTAAGGTCTCCGCTCGCCGGGAAGGCTGAATCTCGGCTTCCTCCAGCAGTTGCTCCAGTCTCTCGCGCCCTTCCTTCGGGAAGAAGCGGCTTTTCAGATTGTTGGAAATCGTCTTGCGTCTCTGGGCAAAAGAGGCCTGTACCACCTCGAAGAAAAAGGCCTCATCCTGAACCGCCACCGCTGGCGTCTCCCGCACGGTTAAGCGAATCACGGCAGACTCTACATTCGGCTGCGGAATAAACACGCTGTGCGGCACCGTACAGATCATCTCCGGGATGCTGTAGTACTGCACGGCGATGCTGAGGCTGCCGTAATCCTTGCCGCCAGGAGCCGCGGCCATACGCTCAGCCACTTCCTTCTGGATCATGACGACGATATTTCTCAGCGGGAGCTTCTCTTCCAGCAGCTTCATCATGATGGGAGTCGTCACGTAGTAAGGCAGATTGGCAACGACGCTGACGCCGCTCACTTCACTGAACTCAGCCGCAAATAAAGCCTGCAGGTCCAGCTTTAACACGTCGCCATGGATCACATGGACGTGCGGGTACGGCTCCAGCACCTCCTGCAGAATCGGGATCAGTCGCTGGTCGATCTCGACCGCGGCCACCTTGCCCGCCTCCTGCGCCAGCTTCTCCGTTAACGCGCCGATTCCGGGTCCGATTTCGAGTGCCCCCTGGCTCTCGTCCAATTCGGCGGCGGCAACGATTTTACCGAGGATGTTCTGGTCGATCAGAAAGTTTTGCCCCAGGCTCTTTTTGAACGAAAAACCGTGCCGCTGGATGATCTCCTTCGTCCGGCGCGGTGTGGATACGTCTTCCCTTATGCTCATGGTTCTTAAACTCCTTTGCTTTCCAACTCGGCTAACGCAGCTGCAAACTCCTCGCGGCTGATCCGGAACACGGTTAACCGCTTGTAGAGCTGCTTTCCGTTACAATATCCGATACCCAGCAGCTCGCCCAGCGCTTTTCGCCGCGCCGCCGCTTGCGGGTGCACGATTAACCCTGCGTTTATCAAGTCTTCCCAGGTGATCGCGGCCTCTACTCCAGGCGCTTCGCTGCGGACCCGAGATAACGCGGCGCGAATCGCCTCCGGCGAGGCGTTCTCCACCCCGATGTCGCCTCGCTTCGTCGCCTCCGCCTCCGGCAGGAAAGCGTGCTTGCAGCCCGGCACCCGTGCGGCCACAATTTTGCGAATCCGCTCCCCGGCATGGTCGGGGTCCGTAAAAATAATCACGCCCCGGCGTTCCTGCGCCAAAGCGATTTTCTTGAGCACGGCTTCGCCGATCGCCGAACCTCCGGTCTCGATTGTATCCGCCTCTACGGCGCGCTTTATGGCCACGGTGTCGTCTCGACCCTCCACCACGATGACCTCTTTGATCATGAATCTGTCTTCCTTCCTGTTCTTGCTTGTCTCCACCAGAATAACAAAAAGAAGAGGATCATTACATCCTCTTCTAATCCACTGTCTTATTCATCATCCTAATACTATCTTATTCCCTTCGCATTGTAAAACGAAAGAGAACGAGAACTTAGTTCAATTCCGGCTTCGTCGGACCGATCACGTAGACGGTGCGGCCCTTCTTGCGGCCGAATTTCTTCGCATCCTTCAAACTATCAAAATACACATCCATCTTATGGCCATCGATGGCCCCGCCGGTATCCTCTGCCTTACGGAAGCCGATTCCTTCGATGTATACCCACCAACCAAGCGGAACGACGTCTTTATCCACCGCAATCGTTCTGCCTTCTGTCACGCGGGTACCCGAAGCCGTGCGGGTGCCAATTCCGTCTTCTTCCGCCGAATACGCGGTTAACGTAACATTTTTCAAGACTTTTTTATATTTGAATGAGACGCCACCTTTGGTCGTCGTTCCGCTGATGTTCACCGTATTTCCCTTACGGCTGATGCTGGCCGACAGAACCTCGGTAGGTTTCTTCGTACCGACTGCGATCACCTTCGGCTGAGCTTCCTTGGAGACCTCTTTGCCGAGCCAACGCTTCGCCACGAATTTTCCGTCTTCGTAAGTTTTCTCAATGTTGTGAATGACCAGACCTTCGGAACCTTCCTGGATCACTTTCGTGGTGCCTTTCAGCAGCTTGTCGTCCGACGTTTTGACCACGCTAAAGGGCACGGCCTCCTTCGTCTGCACCGTTTGCTTGCTGACCCGAACGACCTTCACATTCAGGTTCTCGGTAACTTTACTGTCCAATGTCGGTGTCACCTTGTCGTCTTCACCCAAAGTGATGCCGAGCTCGGACAATACGCCCTCGACTTTGCTTTGCGTCGTGAAGTGGACTTTCGTATTGCCGTCCGCGGTCACACTGACCGGCTTCGCGCGTACTATGACAATGCGGTCACCGTTCTTCAGCGAGCTTTCCAGCGGGAGGGATACTGAATCCTTCGCACTGAGCTTAATCGATTGTTCCTCCAGCAGATGAGCTACACTGGATTGGGTTGTCTCCACTGACTGGACATTCCCGTCCACGATCAGGGATACTTCCTTCTGTGCCTGGCTATACAGCCAGATTAGGATGATGATGATTCCCGCGATGGCCAGAACGCCGACGAGCGCTATCTGACGTAAATTCTCATGCTTCCATCGCATTGCGTAAGACATGCTGGATGAGCGTGATTCATGGGTCTCCTCTTTGCGGAAAATGCCCATTTCTTCCGTCCTCCTTCATAGTCCCGCCGTCTAGGTCGATGCATGATAACGATTGACGCGACTACAGTTACTTTTTACAAAACGCCTAAGGTAGTCAAAAAGTCATCTTTTGATCACGAAGCAGGTCAAGAAGTGAATTCGGCATCGAATCTTGAATTCAGCCGGGCCTTCCGTTGCTCACGTACTCCCATGTACGCTGCGCTACTCAGTCCCTAGCTTCATCCAACCTTCTCGGTGCTGAAAACCTGACTTTTTGAACACTGATCTTAAATTTAATCCTAAGCGTTTTGCATCCTTGACCAGTCTCTCCTGCTTGTCGTCACCTCCTGTTTTCCAACAGTATGACGACCCTATTACTTTTATTCAAAACAAAAGAAGCCGGGAGAAAGAGTTAGAGGAACTCCTTCGTGGCTTCTTGAATGTCTTGGGTGTAATAGCTGCACGAGTGACCTCTCTTATTCGCTTACGAGGTTAGCTGTCGGGTTCGGGCGAAAGAGAGCCGCCCTTTCTCAGTACATTCGCTCATGGCGCAATGACCTTGAATTCACCCCATAGACCCTGGAAAGAAATCAAATACGAACGCGATTAGGCTGCCGCCAACCTGCAATTCGTATTGGTTCCCCCGTTCTCCGTCATAAGGAGATTCAGCGAGACTGGTTCATGGAACCAAGCATCGTATGGTTCAGTCCAAAACGAACCGAATCGATACTGAAAAGATTCTATCCTGTTTCGATGCAGGTTGTAAAGGAGTAATCAACCACGTTTTTTTAAAAAAATGGTTAAAAAAATGTAATGACCTTGTTTTTGAGGGTTAAAAAGCATTAATCTTTCCGAAATCCTCTTTATTTCATCCGTTTTGCTCTCAAATACTCGGAATTCCAAATCGTTCCAATGCATTTCGGGTGGTAATTTCCGCGATTTCCTCAAAAGTAACCCCTTTGAGCTCGGCTGCCATTTCCGCAACCAAACGAACATGAGCTGACTCGTTTCGTTTACCACGATATGGATGCGGCGTTAAATAAGGGGAATCCGTTTCGATCAGCAAACGGTCCATCGGCGTCTTGGCCAACACTTCCTTGGGTTGTTTTGCATTTTTAAACGTAATCGGCCCGCCAAACGACAAATGAAATCCCAAATCTAGACACATTTTGGCAATTTCCCAACTGCCGGAGAAGGAGTGCATCACGCCTCCAACCTCGTTGGCCTTCTCTTCCCGAAGGATGCGAACCACGTCTTCGTGAGCGTCCCGATTATGAATGGAAATCGGCATACCTAAGCTGCGAGCCAGTCCAATTTGCTGGCGAAAAACCTTATGTTGAACGTCCTTAGGGGACGTATCCCAATAATAATCCAGCCCAATTTCTCCGATGGCGACGACCTTTTCATGCTTGCACAATTCTGCAATCCAGTCCAAATCGCCCTCTTGCATCGTAATCGCGTCTTGCGGATGCCATCCGACCGCGGCATAAATGAAGTCATAGGTCTCTGCCAGCTTCATGGTCGAAGGGATTGTCTCACGGTTAAATCCGATGTTGATCATCCGCGTAACCCCTTGTTCCACAGCGCGCGCGATCACTTCCTCGCGGTCCTCGTCAAATTGGGGAGCATCCAAATGCGTATGCGTATCAAATAACATAAACCTTGTCATCCTCCTATTTCCGTTGCTCGAAAATGCGGGCTACCGGGCGAGGCAGCCGCTCCATTACAGCACACAATTTATTATCCGGATAGTACAAATGCGTCTTCCCCCGGTGTAATCCGCTGATCGACCGCACGATATCCGAGACTTCCGAAATTTCCCGCAGCCGCTCCTGCCGGTCCAACAACAAAATTTGCTTCTGCCGAACCCCGCCGTCCGGACGGAACACATCATACGGCAGATCCGTCGGAAAATCAATTTCCATGTCGTATTCAGGTTCAAGCCCGACTTGTCTGAAGGCGTTCCGAATCTCGTCCAGCATTTCCAGCTCCGGTGAATCTAATTCTACATATTTATACAGCTTACGATTCAAAAACCGAGAACATAAATCGCTTAACCGCTCGTCGTCTTCTCTCGTCCACTGCATGAAGGTCGTTTGCATCAGCGCTTCGTCCAGCTGCAAATAATCGGTTACGCTGATATCCCCTTGAAATAAGTTCGGTAACGGATGCGGCAAGAAGCAAAAAGAATGCCCGCTCCGGTATAATTCCTTAGCCCGACGCAAAATTTGCCGAAGAATGATCTCCGAGCTCCGCGTCACCGGGTGGAAATAGACCTGCCAATACATCTGATACCGCGACATCAAATAGTCTTCCACCGCATGCATCCCTGATTCTTTGACCACAACCCGCCCTTGAAATGGTCGAAGCATCCGCAAAATCCGGTCCATGTCAATCGTCCCGTAGTTTACACCGGTAAAATAAGCATCCCGCAGCAAATAATCCATCCGATCCGCATCCAGCGGGCTAGACACCAAATTCACCACAATCGGATTGTCATAATCCTTCCGGATCACCGCAGCCACCTTGTCTGGAAAATCCGGTGAAATCTCGCGCAGGACGTTCCCCACCTCAGTTTCTCCCAATAGGATTTTGCAGGTCCAATCCTCGTGATGCATTTGAAAAGCTTCTTCTATAGAATGGGAAAACGGACCATGCCCGAGGTCATGCAGCAGCGCCGCACACAAGGCGACCATTTTCTCGCTGCGAGGCCAATCCGTGTAGCCGCTTCGCTCAAATTGCGAAATAATCCGCCGCGTAATCTCGTAAACGCCAAGCGAATGGGAAAAACGGCTGTGCTCGGCACCATGAAAGGTCAAATAGGAAGTCCCGAGCTGTCGAATCCGGCGAAGCCGCTGAAATTCCGGCGTATTAATGAGCGACCAGATCACTTCGTCCTGTACATGAATATAATTATGTACGGGGTCTTTGAACACTTTCTCTTCGCTAAGCCGACGATGCATGAACCAACACTCCCTTTTTCATAAAATTTGGTGGGTCACCGCGTAGATACGACAAGAAATGTCGAATTATGTCGCAAAATGACTGGATGACGATTTCCAAAATGTCGAAATATAGATTATTGTGAACTTACTAGATTCCGTAAAGGTTCTCGGTGTCAAGTATCCGAATTTATTAGAAATAATGTTGAACTATACCATAAATAGGTTGACTAATCTGGCAATGGTTGGTATTATAAAAAACAGAAAAGATAGAATGATGTCGAATAATGACAATTCCAAAATTATAGCGAGAGGGGCAATCATCCTATGATGAAATCCACTGGTATTGTAAGAAAAGTAGACGAATTAGGCCGTGTTGTTATTCCAATTGAATTGCGCCGCACTCTGGGGATCGGAGAAAAAGATGCGCTCGAAATTTATGTAGATGGTGAACGGATTATGCTCAAGAAATATGAGCCGGCTTGCATCTTCTGCGGTAATGCAGAGAACGTAACTTACTTCAAAGGCAAAATTGTTTGCCATGAATGCATTACGGAGCTTCCTACCCCTGTGACAAATTAAGAAATATAGTATATAATAGATTTACTGAAACTGTTAATTCTAACCTTTTTCATATCTCCTTGGCGCCTTCCTAGGCTTGAACCCGGCCTAGCGAAGGCCCCTTTTTTGGCTGGATTGGATAATATTTCATGATTTCGGAGAGAAGTGGGGGCTACAATAATTGATTGTAGATATCCCGCTTAGCAACCCCCCGGTCGGCCGCGGTTTTTTTCATGGCTTCCTTCCGCGACAACCCTTCTTCCGTTTCGTAATGTCGGACATGCTCCTCCACCGTTAGCGCTTGCCACCAAGCATCCCGCTTCTCCTTCACCTGGTCGGGATGGGCTCCTTCCACCACGAGGCAATATTCGCCCAGCGGCGGATGCTCCTGCAGCCAAGCCAAGCAATCATGAATCGTCCCCCGAGCCATTTCCTCATAACGCTTCGTTAACTCTCTCGCTAGTACAATACGCCGGTCTCCCCAAACCTCGAGCAGAGACTCCAACGTTTTGATCAATCGATGCGGTGATTCGTACAGCAACATCGTTCCCTCTTGATCCTCAAGCGCCTTCAACAACCGTTCCCGATCTTTATGATCTCTTGGCAAAAATCCTAGGAACGTAAATCGATCCGTGGGCAAACCGGAAACGATGAGCGCCGATAACGCCGCGTTGGCTCCCGGCACGGGAACGACTGCAATCCCTGCCTCCAGCGCCAGCTTCACAAGATCACTCCCGGGGTCGGAAATCGCCGGCAGACCGGCATCGCTGACTAACGCTAAATTTTTTCCTTCTATTATAAAACGAATTAATTCTGGGCCACTGGCGGCCTTATTATGTTCGTGATAGCTTAGCAATTTGCCCGGAGAAATGTCGAAATGCGTTAACAGCTTACGTGTCTGCCGCGTATCCTCCGCCGCGATAATGTCCACCTCTTGCAAGGTACGCACGGCCCGGTAGGTCATATCCTCCAAATTCCCGATGGGCGTCCCCACCAGGAACAACTTGCCGCTGCCCTCCGCTGTATTTTCAAAGCTCTTCTGTACTTGAACGTTCATGCTCTACCCTCTTTTGGCCCGTAATAGATATTCATGATTTCTTCGCAGTATTCCCCGTTTTCATTATATACGATCAATGGCGGCAGTACCCGCACATCCGGCTTGCCGTCCCGCAGCGCCTCGATCAGCACCATGTTCGCTTCCGCTCCCGCTCTTGGATGCACAAACCGGATCACCTTCGGCTCTAGTCGATATTGGCGCAGCAACGTCATAATTTCCCCTAATCGCTGCGGTCTGTGAACCATCGACACCTTGCCTCCGGGCCGAACCAGCCGCATCGACGCAGCCGCCACTTCCTCCAAACTGCAGTGAATCTCATGCCGAGCGATCGCCTGATACGAATTCAGCTTCGCCTCGCCGCTGGTCACCGGCATATACGGCGGGTTTACCGTAATGGCATCGTACGCCCCGTGCCCCGTCACCTTCACCAGCTCGCGTAAATCCCCTTCGTGAATTTCGATCCGGTGTGTCAGCCCGTTCATTTCCACACTGCGGCGAGCCATATCAGCAAGCCGCGGCTGGATCTCAATCCCCTCGATCTTCGCTTCCGTCCGCGTGGAGAGCAGCAACGGGATTACCCCATTGCCGGTGCATAAATCGAGGATTTTACCGTATTTCGGCACTGGTGCGAACCGGGCCAACAACACGGCATCCATCGAGAAGCTAAACACCTCGTCGCTTTGAATGATATGTAAATCATGGGTCAGCAGGTCGTCAATCCGTTCCTGCTCATAAATAGGTACTTGGTTCATTGATTTGGAACTCCATCCTTTTTTTCAGCCTAAATTTAAAAAAAACCGCAGGGACACCCCCACGGTTCATTATTTATTCAAAAACGACAAGCAGAACAGGCAGTCACCTTCGGTGCGCAGATGCCCGTAATAAACATTGCAAATATGAAAGCCCTCATGATAAAGACGTGCTAAGTTATCGTAGCCTTCACCGACGACGTCAATCGCTTCTTTGCCAGCCGGAACCGGACTATCGGTTCTGACCGACGCCGGCATGGGCAGCGGCCCTTCGGTGCTCTCCCGCTTTAATATTTTGCGCAGCTGTTCATTCTCAAGGCGAAGCCGCTGGTTCTCTTCCACCAGCTTCTTGACCTCCAACATGAGGCTGCTCAAATCGCCGTGTACTTTTCCCATTTGCGTTTCCAGCGCCTGCATACTTGTGAAAATGTCCTTGTTCTCCAAGTTCCCACCCCAGAGTCATCTCTAGAATCTATCTTGAAAAAGATCTTCTTTTATTTCAGGACGACATCGTCCAGCGGAAGCTCCTTCACTTTCCCAATTTCGAACAACTGTACATGTACGGTTCGGCTGCCGGCGTTGAGTCCAACGACCTTACCGTCACCCAGCGAAGTAACGACGATTTTGCCTACGGATGGAAGTTCTTCTTTGGTGCTTTCGTAGTTGTCATGCTCGAACTTCAGACAGCACATCAGACGACCGCATAATCCTGAGATTTTCGTAGGGTTCAGCGACAAGCTTTGGTCCTTCGCCATCTTGATCGATACCGGCTCAAAATCCCCCAACCAGGAGGAACAGCAGAGCACGCGTCCGCAGGGGCCGATCCCGCCAAGCATCTTGGCTTCGTCCCGCACGCCGATCTGTCTAAGCTCAATCCGGGTCCGGAAGATACTGGCCAGATCCTTCACCAACTCGCGAAAATCCACACGGCCTTCTGCCGTAAAGTAGAAGATAATTTTATTGCGGTCAAACGTAAATTCCACGTCGACCAGCTTCATTTTCAAATCATGATCTTTAATTTTATTTAAACATGTGACAAAGGCATTCTTTGCCGCAAGCTTGTTCTCCTCGACAACTCGGGCGTCGGCTTCATCGGCGATCCGAATTACCTTCTTCAGCGGAAGGACGACATCGGATTCTCCAACCTTCTTCTTGCCGACCACCACTTTCCCATATTCGATCCCCCGAGCAGTCTCAACAATAACGTGTTGATCTTTCTCTACCGGGAGGTCCAACGGATCGAAATAATAGATTTTGCCCGCCTTCTTAAAGCGGACGCCCACTACAGTATACAAAAACTAACCCCCTCGTATAGCTCTACAAGACTGGCGAACCGCAACTCACGAAAGCAGCGCGATCCAAAGAAACTATTACATTCCCTGCTCTTTCAGGGGAGAAAGTTTCATGCGAAGTCATAACGACCTGGTGTCATCTAGGTGCAGGTCTTACCGTTGTCCATCCACGGCAATCAAAAACTGCTCTACGCAGAGATTGGCATTCATATGCTGCCGCAGCTTCTTCTTGCTCTCTGCAGCCAGCGCCATGGCCTCAATCCACTGTTCTGCACTGCGGCTGGTACAATGTTGATTAATAAACTGAAGCTCATCTATGAAAACGATTTGATCATGTTTATGATAGAGCGCATGGATCATATCTTTGAACCACAAATGGAAAAGGCTGAACAGCATGTCCAAATGATCGGTCAACCCGGATTTGAACAATACCTGCTGCGCCGTAATTAATGGAGAGCCGCCACGGCCTGCGATCTCCTTTCCTAATTGTAACACTACGTTTCGAACTTCTGCAAACCAATTCTGCTGGATTAAATCACGGCATGGACCCAGTCCTGCCGCGAGATGAACGGCACTGCGAGCCAAGGTTGTCGAAAATCCCTCGTTCGCCAATATCTGGAGCATCGTCTCCGGATTCACTGGAGAGAATGGAATCCATTGGGCGCGCGATTGAATTGTAGGGAGCAAAGCTCGTCCATTATCCGACAGCAGAATTGCTACGGCCGGAGATGGCGGTTCCTCCAGAAATTTGAGCAAGCTGTTGGCCGCTTGCACTGTCATTTTTTCGGCTTCGTCAATAATATAAGCCTTAGGATTCCCGCTCTCCGAACGGTAAGAGAAAATCCGCTGCAGATCGCGGATTTGTTCGATTTTAATCGTTGCCCCGTCGGGCTTGATTGTAAACAAATCGGGATGATTGCCATGCAGTACCTTCCGGCACTCCAGACACTCCCCGCAAGCATCGTCTCCGCCCCGTGTACAGAACAACGCCTGGACGAAGGCCATGGCCATTTCCATCTGCCCGCTTCCAGGCGGTCCACTAAATATATAGGCATGGGAGATTTCCTGGCGCCGCAGACTGCTTTGCAGCAATTGTTTGGCCGTCTCCTGCCCAATGATCTCTTGAAATGACATCTCTTCTGCCTCGTCCTTTCAAAGCTAGAAAACCAGATTAATCAGCATGCCGCGGATCTCGCCGATCTTTTGCAACAGCTCGATCTTGCCTTGCTCCGTCTCCAGCAATTCGTCTGCCATCGCCAGCAGCGCAGCATCCACTTCATCAAGAAGCTTATAACGCTTCCCACGGCCGCGGCGGTCCCAGCCTCTGGATTCTTTGATGCCCACACCCCGCCGAACCGTATCCTCGAGAAACCGCTTGACCATCATCCGGTACGCCTTCAGCTCCCGAACGGTCATGGACCGGGCAAGCCGGTCCCCTTGCATTTGAATCTCCTTAAATCTCCGGTTCAATTCTTCTTGGGTCGCCTGCTGCCCATGCCGCTGCATGACGTCGGCGAAGCTTTTCGACTGTACCGGCTTGGCAGGGCTGTCACTCACCCCCAAGCCGCTTTTGAGCGGCCGGTATCCCGGATCAATTTTCAAAGCGTCCACCGCCTATAATTGAATAGATAGAATGAATGTACGATAACATCGAAGCCTCGAATCGGCTTCTAGTAATTCCCTCGTGAAGGGAAGATCACTTTTTTGATTTCATCTATTAGAAGTGTTCGAAACGGTCTACTGGAAGCACAAACACCGTCGCCCCGCCCACTTGCACTTCCACGGGCAACGGCAAATACGAATCGGTTGTACCGCTCATCGGAGTAACCGGGGTTACTAATTGTTCCCGCACTTTACAACTGTTACGGATCACTTTCAATACGTCATCCACTTGATGGTCGTCTACACCGATCATAAATGTGGTGTTCCCCGCCCGAAGAAACCCTCCGGTACTCGCCAGCTTGGTTGCCCGATAGTTTTCTTTCACGAGCGCGCTGGATAGCCGGTTGCTGTCTTTATCTTGGATAATCGCAACAATCAGTTTCATTTGCAGTACCTCCTTATTTTATAAAAATGTACCATACTAACCTATTTGACACCTAGGCTAGGATCTCCTTTATTGCCGCATAAAGATGCCCGCGGATCTCCGCTGCAACCTCTTCTTGACTGCGAGAAGCATCTATCGTTTTGATCCGATCCGGATACATCCCGGCGAGGATGTGGTATCCTTCCCGAACCTTTTGATGAAAATGCAGGCTTTCCATATCCAGTCGGTTCACTTCACGTCCGGCACCTGCAGCGATCCGGGCCAACCCCACTTCCGGCTCAATGTCGAGATAGAAAGTGAGATCCGGAAACCTTCCCTTAGTGGCAAAAAGATTAATCTTCAGCACTTCCTCGATCCCGAGCCCACGAGCATGCCCCTGATAGGCCAGGCTGCTATCTATAAAACGATCGCAGAGAACTGTAATTCCACGCTCCAGGGAGGGCTCCACCTTCTCCGCCAGATGCTGTCGCCTTGATGCGGCGTATAACAGTGCCTCGGTCCGTGCATCCATCGCCGTGTGCTGCGGATTTAAGATCACCTCACGGATCTTCTCCGCAATTTCGATGCCGCCAGGTTCCCTCGTAGAAATAAAGTCCACACCTTGTTCCTTAAGCAACTGTTCCATTTCCCGCATGACCGTCGTTTTGCCGGAGCCATCCCCCCCTTCAAGCGTAATAAATAATCCCTTGGCTTGATGGTTCATCTAGTTCGTTCCCTGCTTTCTTCTCCAAAAATCATGTACAAGTATATGCTTAGGTTTACCCTTTCTTGACTTGAATCGTATGCAACCGCGGGTCGGCCGGCCCCTGACACTTGGCTCCTGAATCCCTCAGCAGCCGCAGCCGTTGCCTTACCGTTTCGGTAATGATCTCCCCGGGGTAGAGCAGCGGGATGCCCGGAGGATACGGAATGATCATTTCCGCCGCTTGCCGACCGAGACTTTCCTCAACAGGGATCGCTTCGATCTCCCCTGGAATCAGCGGCGTAAGGCTAAACGGTACAGGCCCAGACACCTCCGACAAATGCCCTCCCTGAACTGAATTGTTCCACGTGGAAAGTTCATTGGCCGAACCTGTTGGGGAAACGAGACCCCCTCTCACCGTTTTCCCCAGTGAATCGGCTTCGGCATTAGCGATGTGATCCAGCGCTTGCAGCAGCCGATCGGCATCTTCCATCGTTGTTCCCGGACCTAGCGCCAGGACCACAAAGCGGTCATCGCTCATCTCCGGCACGCAGCCTTCGGCTTCGAGCCGCTCTTGCAGTTCATACCCGGAGAGGGCTGCGGATGCATCGAATATCACAAGCTTCAAAGGATCTTGGATAGTATATGCAGCAGCCTCTCCGCTGGCGCCCGGCGGTTCAACAACGCCGAAGCGCGATTGCTTGGCCAGGCCGCGCCGTAGATGCGCGGCCGCGGCGAGCCCGCCCTCGAAGAAGGCGGGGCCCTGTGCCCCCAGCAGGCTTCGGCTCAGATCGAGCGAAGCCATGATGGGGTACGACGGGCTGGAGCTCTGCAGCATCGCCAGCCGCTGGCGCAGCAGCGTGCGGTCGAGCAGCCCGCCCTGCACGTGCAGCATCGCGCCCATCGTGAGCGCGGTCAGCATCTTGTGCGTCGACTGCACGACGCCATCGGCCCCCGCGGCCAGCGCGCTCTCCGGCAGCGCCGGGTGCTGACCGAAGTGGGCGCCATGCGCCTCGTCGATGAGCAGCGGCACCCCGTGCGCGTGGCACAGCTCCGCCAGCGGCTGCAATGGCGCCCCCATCCCATAGTAGCTCGGGTGCGTGAGCAGCACCCCCTTCGCGCCGGGATACCGGCGCAGGGCTTCACGCACCGTTGCTTCGCTCGGGATGGTAGCCAGGCCGCTGCCCGCATCCAGCTGCGGCGCCAAAAACACCGCGTGCGCGCCCGCCAGCATTAATCCGTGGATGACGGATTTATGCACGTTCCGCTGCACGAGCAGCACATCCCCTGGAGCGGTACACACGCTCAGGATCAAGGCCAGGTTGCCAGCCGTACTACCGCCAACCAGAAAAAAGGTCTCTTCCGCCCCAAACTGGGCGGCAGCCAGCTGCTGCGCCTCGCGGATGACGCCCTCGGGATGATGGAGATCATCCGTCCCGGTAATTTCCGTCACGTCGATTTCCATCACGCGGGCCAATTCCTCTATCCCCTTCGCATGACCGCGCAAAGCCTGTCCATTTTTATGCCCCGGGACATGAAAGGAAGCATCCTTTTTCACCTGATACTGCTGCAAAGCCTCAACCAAAGGGGCCCTTCCGTAATGTTCCTCTGCCATTTCGATTCCTTCCAACACTGGGTTAACCTGATCTTTATGTGATTGCATTCATTGCTTCATTTCATTTTACCGTTAGTTCACCCACTAGAGCAATATAAAAGGACCTGCTCCCCAAAATGAACAGGTCCTTTTATCCGGCAGTGTTATGCATTTTTTTGCACCCAGATCTGCTTCATTTGATGAACAAAGAAGTGGTATTTCTCCTCCTGCACGTCGGTGCGCACCATTTCAGCTTCGCAAGCATCGCAGATAAATTCAGAAACGATATGAATACCCTCCGTCTTCGGCTCTCCACATATAATGCAGGTGCTAACCCGCGACTCATCCATGTCCGATCCCACCTTGTCTTTTTTACTATCAGTATGACACAGATTCTACTATTTTAAACCTTTTCATAGTTCGCTTCCTACTTTATCTTATGCCGACAGCCAGAGCCCCGTGTTTGTACGCGCCGTCTTAATTATTCTTGGATTCTTCCGATATATTAAGAAGAGCTAGTCCGCGATGTGCGGAGCTGATGAAAAATGGGAGGAGGAGCAACGCTTGAAGTCCGCTGAAACCGAAAGCCAAGCGACCTTTTATCACTACACCTTGCTCAAAAAGAAGGTTTTACCGAAGTCGCTCATCTATAGCTTAGGCATACTCCCCGTCATATGGCTGGCAGCCGAGACGATATTCATATCCTGGACCAGTATCTTCTTCTTCCTATTAGCCCTACCGGTCATCTTATGGATCCAATATGTCATTTCCCGCTCCGTACTGATGATCGTCAGCCACTCCTATCGCAAGCGCTGGCGGTTTTCCCGACATATGCCATGGATTGGTTATTCACCTGATCAATACGTCTCTTATCCCGACTATCGCCGAGTCCATCTTCATTCCGCTTGGATCGGTTGCTGTATTATCGTGATTCTCATCCCTTGGTCGCCGGTCTCCTTTGTGCTCTCTTTAGTGTTCTGGCACCTCTGGCTGATGATCCCGCGATCGATCGTGCTTGCTACCCTTCGTGGACAACGTAAAGACGGGATGATCAAGATCACTGGCCTCGAAATTGCTTACTATAGGCAATAATTATGTTTATATACTCGATGTGAAAAAAGCCTGCTCCCTGCACAAATGCAGAGATCAGGCCTTTTATTTTCTTTAGCACATTCCATTACCGGGCTTGTCCGGTAGAGGGGCAGTTGCCTTTTCATATCCGAATTCTGATGCTATGGGCTGCTGCTTTCCAACCCTTGAATGACGGTTTTCGATTCTTTTTTCGGGACTAATACAGTAAAAGAGTTATCATGAAGCGTCAATTGAACAATTTGCTTCCCCTTCTCGTACACCCGAGTTGAACCAGTACTTTCCTCTTTCTTCTCCTTCCATCCCCACTCCTCGATTACCTTCTGATAGGCCTCAGGGATCTCACTGCTATCCTTAAGTCCGGTTAGTCTATAATTAACATAGTCCATCTTCGAATTATTAAGAGACGTATCCGTTTGGTTGGCCTCTTTAGGAACAGGGAAATTCTTCTCAACCGTTGCTCCTACATAATCTGTCCACGAAGGCTCGGAAGACGCACAGCCTGCGATGACTACCATCATCATCAAGACTCCCCACATGAAGCATAAGGAAATTCTAACTCCTCTTCGCTGCATGATCCATTCCTCCTTACCCTGCCTATATACTGAAAAATACTTCCTGTTGTCATTCTGATATAGATTCCGGATAGGCTAAATGCCCTAGATGCTAATTTACCAATCTAATTATAACGGGTGACGTCCCCCTGTCGGTAACAAAAAGGTTACATTCCATTTGGTAGAAACTGAAAATAATACAGTTAATTTTCTGAAAAAGGTAATGAATGCGTTATGTTTACGTTAGGTTATATAACATTTTAGATATATTTATGATATTTTTTAATGGGAGAAAACCTAAGTAATCCTTTGATTTATTGTGATATCCCTTGATGTATACGTTTTATTAGATAGTTCTCATCTTTGTCAATATATCTAACATGAATTTATGATGGTTTCACATAAACTTTAAATTTTCACTTGGAGGGGAAATCTTATGAATCTTTATCGACGAGGCCTGAAACTAGGAAGCGCCGTCCTACTGACCTCTGTCTTGGTCACAGGGCTTGGAATCGGACAGCTTCCACAAGCCCAAGCCGCTTCAGGTACAGCCAAGGTTACAGCAAGCCAAACCTTTATCACCGGCGACCAATTTTACCAAGCGATGAAACAGGCGGCAACCGAGGCGGGAGGCTCCTTCACGATGCCGGAGGTCTCCAGTAACCGTGTGCTCCGCAGCCAAGCGGCTGTACTGCTTCAGCAATGGCTGGAGCTCGAGGATGCCGCTGAATCCTTCAGCGATGTTCCAGACCAAGCTGCTTACGCGGGAGCTGTTGGAGCCGTGAAGAAGGCCGGGCTTATGAAAGGCTATTCGGATACCTCTTTCCTGCCTGGCGCCCCTCTCACTGCCGACGATCTCGAGCGACTGCACGACCGTGTTGTCAGTTACCTAGCTCCTTTTATCCTTCCGGAAGCCACGATTTCTAAACTTCAGCTGGCTATGGAACAAGGCAAGATCACTTCTAAACAACTCGTACAAATGTATCTCGATCGAATCGATAAATATGATGATCAAGGGATTTCCCTGCAAGCTGTCCTTTCAGTTAATCCTGACGCACTCAGCATCGCCGAAGCGTTGGACCAAGAGCGCGCTGAAAAGGGACCTAGAGGACCACTGCACGGCATTCCGATCCTTGTCAAAGACAACTTTGACACCGCCGATATGCCGACGACCGCAGGCTGTCTTTGCTTGAAGGAGTCGATCCCTCCGCAAGATGCAGATCAAATTGCCAAGCTCAAAGAAGCCGGCGCGATCATCCTAGGCAAAACGAATCTTCATGAGTTTGCTTTTGGCATTACCACATCAAGCTCGTTAGGCGGCCAAACGAAAAATCCATATGCCCTTGACCATTATCCCGGCGGCTCCAGTGGTGGTACCGGAGCAGCAATTGCCGCCAACTTTGCCGCTGCCGGCCTGGGCACGGATACTGGAGGTTCCATCCGTATCCCGTCCAGCTTCAACAGCTTGGTTGGGATCCGCCCAACGATTGGCTTATCCAGCCGTGATGGAATTATCCCACTCGCTTTGACGCAAGACGTAGGAGGCCCAATCGCCCGGACAGTCGAGGATGCAGCGATCCTGCTCGACGCCACAGTTGGTTATGATCCAGACGATGTCGCCACCGCCTACAGCGTAGGCCGTATTCCTGCGAGCTACACCGACTTCCTTGACGTCAATGGCTTGAAAGGCGCACGGATTGGCGTAGCCACGGAACTCTTCCCGGAGAACAACGATCAAGAAAAAGCTGTCACCGAAGTCGTGTCCAACGCGGTGAAAGAATTAGAAGCCCTTGGCGCAACCGTCGTGAATATTAAGATTCCAAATCTTGAGGAGATTATGAAATATCCAAGCTTAAGCGGCTACGAGTTCAAGTTCCAATTAAACGATTACCTCGAGGAACTCGGTGATAAAGCCCCTTACCACAGCCTGGCTGAAATCATCGCCTCTGGAGAGTACGATAAATCTCAAGAGCAATCGATGAAGGCTCGCGAGGCCCGAGAAACGCTGGACACTCAAGAATACAAAGACATTGTACTGAAACGCACCAGCCTTACCCGAGACTCCCTACTGAAGGTGATGGCCGACTATAAACTCGACGCGATTGTGTACCCAACCAGCACCCAACCACCAGCATTGATTGGTGAGGGCCAATCGTCCGGTAACAATAATCGCTTAAGCCCATTCTCGGGATTCCCTGCCATTACGGTCCCTGCCGGATTTACCAAAGACGGTCTCCCCGTTGGCATCGAGTTCCTGGGTCGCGCCTTCGATGAAGGCACACTCATCAAACTAGCTTATAGCTACGAACAAGGCACTCATCACCGTCACGCCCCTGCACTCACGCCATAATTCTGTTATATGAGATTACTTTGGAGAGCACTACCGGATATCGGTAGTGCTCCTATGTGTTTGTAGCAACGTTCTATCGGGCTTCAACACTTCCGCCACTCCTCCACGTGCGATTCCTACAAATTAAGCCTAACACGCCGGTCTTTGCGTGCACGCCACGCGATTCCTGCAAAAATACAGTTATTTGGGAATCGAATTGCTGTTTTGCGTAAAATAACTGTAAAAGCCCTAAGGCCCCCTAAATAAACTGGAGTCCTCCCCTACAAGGATTT
>NZ_JAWDJI010000142.1:0-46640 GCF_032465655.1 Paenibacillus sp. 3LSP
TTGTCACAACGTGAATCTCTCAGATTTTGGCTAGGCTACATTCCGAATTCATGTTAAATATTCGTATAAGGGTATTGGGGTAGGCGGTAGTGGAGAATTACCGGATTTGTCAGTTGATGGTGTAATAAGTGCACTATCAGGAGGAAATGGTGCAATTCCACCAAAAGATTCAGTAATTAAGGTAATGATCGAATGGAACAATCGAAAAGAAGAATTAGACCTTATTTCCAAGTAACCTCGACTTAATTGGGATTAGAGAATATCAAACGTATTATTATTGTCACGAACTTTTTTCATCAGACGCTGCCTTCTTAATACCAGGCCTGATAATTGGTGTCTAACGGAGAAGGGTGGAACAAGGGTTAGGCAACAAGAAGTTGAAAGACTAATATTAAACGGCAGTACAACGTTTCAGATCTGATATATTTAAAAGAAAGACATAACCTATAGGGAGATACATATGGATGTGAAGATACGCCTACTTGAAGATCACGAAGAAGTTCCCCTTGATCTATTACTGTTAGCTGATCCATCGCAAGAGATGATTGCGGAGTATTTGCAAAGAGGTCAGTGTTATGTGGGCTTGGACGAGAGAGAGCAGATTGTTGCTGTCATTGTATTACTACCAACACGACCCGGAACATTGGAAATTGTAAACATCGCAGTGCGTGAAGCGTTTCAGGGAAGAGGGATCGGGAAGAAACTGATTCAGTTTGCATTGGACCAAGCAAGAGAGAAAAACGCCAAAACGATTGAAATCGGGACAGGAAACTCAAGTGTAGGACAGCTGCTGCTTTATCAAAAATGCGGATTCCGAATTACGGGGATTGATCGGGACTTTTTTATCAGACACTATCCTGAAAAAATTTATGAGAACGGAATTCAATGCAGGGATATGATCCGATTAAGTCTTGATTTATTTGAATAAGAAAGAAGGAGTTTATCATGATCCATCATGTTGAAATCAATGTATCCGACCTCCAAACAAGCAGAGCATTCTGGGATTGGATCTTTCAAGAGCTTGGATATTCGGTCTATCAAGATTGGGATCAGGGAGTGAGTTGGAGAAGTGGAACTACCTATCTGGTCTTTGTACAAACGGAACCAAACTACTTAGACATCCCCTATCATCGAAAAAGAGCGGGACTCAACCATCTCGCATTCCAAGCGAACTCCAAGGAACAGGTCGACAGGATGACGAAGCATCTGGAAGAACGTGGGGTACCTATTCTCTATAAAGACAGACATCCCTATGCCGGCGGACCGGGGCATTATGCGGTATTTTTTGAGGACCCCGATCGAATCAAGGTCGAAATCGTTGCTCCTTGATTTCAGCGAAGGTTTGCTCCTGTTACCAGCAACCTTTTACAGTTTCGTTTCGTTACAAGGGTGTAGCAAAAATCAGCATCCGAGGTGCTAGAAAACAGGAGGATGGTTTCATGAATAAATCTGCAAGAAAGAAAACGGCAGCCTTGTATATCGCAGGAGCTGCAGTACTCGGATTCATTGGGATCTCGAACAGCCTGCCGACTGTATCTGCGGCACCGCCAGCAAAGACTGCAACAGCGACGGAATCTAAAGCTTCACAGTCCGTGAACAGCTTTTTGAATAGCTTTTATAAGCCGGCCCTTAAAGGCCAATTCCCGGAAGATGCAGTCAAACCATTAAAAGCACCTACGCTTGGAAAAACCACACGTCAAGAGATCATTAAAGCTATTGGTGAGCCTGAGGAAGCGGGCACAGGGGCGAATGCCTTTGACTCATATCATGGTTCCATGGGGCAACCTAGCCTTGCTTTTTCCTACAAGTCGAAGAAGCTTCAAGAAATGCGTTACTTTGGCACGGGAGTCGAGCGTCAACAGAATCTCGGCAGCATTACTCAAAAAATTTTGATGAAGCAATGGGGAATGCCCAACTCGACTTCTACCTTTAAAACGGGTAAACTCACCCAGAAAAAATTAGTGTACATCCGCGGGGATTACCAGCTGGAATTTATTTTTGACAGCAGCACGGACCTGAATCACATTAATTTGACCTACAAAGATGCGAAGTAAAAAAGCAACATAATACACAAATAAACGCCCCGGCCTAGAGCGATTCTTTAGGCCGGGGCGTTTCGCTATATTCGTTCATTTAAGGAGGAAAAACCATTCGGTGAAGGAACGCGGTGGCATGCTCACTTCTTCCGTTCTGCTTCCAACGATGAGCCTGTGATCCTTTATTGTCTAATAATCAGGATGTCTCTCGGAGGTCTTCCGGTACGCTGAATTTCAGCGATCTCTGCATTGGTCAGGTTGCGGCCAACGAGAACAAGTGAAGTAGTTACGTTGTTGAAGCCGAGGTTGCCCAGGTTGGCCACATTTTGACTGCCCCGGAATACCCGGATCGAACCTTGGAAGTTCGTTCCCGAGAACAATACCAGGGTGACGCGGTTGCTTTGCACAATATTTCTGAGCCGGAAGCTGGTCAGTGCATTATTAAATCTGAACGCTCCCAGATCGCGGACAGCGACCCCGCCGCGTCTGAAGAGAATCCGGCGGCCTGTAAAATTAGCACCTGACCATAATGCAAGACGTACATCGCGGTTTGCCAAAATCTATCACTCCTTTTCATAGGGATGATATATTCTATTTCCGTTTCTATGAATCGGTGTGGACAAGAGAGCAGGGTACTCGTTGGAATTTTGCGGGAATTTCCCGAGACATATGCGGAAGCACAACCTAGCAAAAGTTGCCATCTTGATAGAGCGCAATATATTGCAACTGCGGCACCATAATTACCATGGGAACTGTAATTTTTACCCATTAAGATAGAAATCAAGATGTAAATGCTTTCTAGTATCGCTATCGAGGAGGATTAGAGATGGAAATGAGTGATGATGATGTTCAAACTCCTGATTGTTGACGATGAGTTATTGATGCGCATGGGGATCCGTTCGATGGTTGAATGGGAGCAGCAGGGATTCTGTCTCGCCGGAGAAGCATCAAATGGGAAAGAAGCGCTGGAGCTGGCAAGAAGCGTTCAGCCTGACTTAATCATTACAGATATCAAGATGCCTCTAATGGACGGTTTGCAGTTGATCCGCGAAGCCCAAAGGGTGGTTCCAGGCTGCAAATTCGTGATTCTAAGCTATTTTAATGAGTTTAGTTATGCGAAAGAAGCGATGCAACTGGGGGCTGTCGATTATCTGATCAAAAATGAGATTACGCCGGAGGGATTGGTTCAATTACTGGAGCGCATTCGGCAGAAGCTGTTGGCCGAGAGGGCTTCTTTCGGTAAAAGCGAACCGGCGGTAAGTTATTTGGAAAGCCTTTCGTATCTTAAAGAAAATCTGTTCAAAGACTGGATCAGCGGGCTGCTGGAGGTCAATGAAGCGGTCATGAAATCTGAGCAGCTTCATGTCCGCGTTCGTTCCGCCGAATTGCGGGTGATAAAATTTCGTCTGGACCATTTTGAAAGGGTGCGTAAGAAGTACGTTGAGAAAGACGAGAAACTGCTGCGTTTTTCCATTCTTAATATTTTGGAAGAGATGATTCCGAGAAAGTGGGAGAAGGAGGTCGTCATTGAAAGCTCCTCCGATTATTTACTCATCATCAATACGGTTCAAAGTGAGTCCGAGCTTTCAGAGGTCCATCAATTATGCAGGGATATTCAACAAGCGATGAAGGATTTTATGAACGTCACGTTTTCTGTAGGTGTAAGTTCGATCATCCCAAGCTTAAAGTGCTTGAGAACGGCGTACCGCGAAGCGGATCAAGCCCTACAAAGCCGATTTTTTTGGGGAACCGGGCAAATTTTGATTTATGAAACCCCTAAAATGAACCATGGATCAAAGAAAAGGTCTGGTTTACCGTTGGAGGAATGGAAATCGGAATTTCGAAATGCGTTAGAGAGTCGTAAGGAGGAGAAACTGGCAGACGCGCTCCTAGAGATACGGCGAAATCTAGTTGCTGAGGAGGCAAGCGAGCGCGAAATTCGGGAGTTCTATATGGGATTAGCCGAGATCATCAGCACCGAAGGTTTCTCCAAGTGCACGTGTCGGCTGCCACAGGTGGAAAGGCTGCCGTATGAAGCGGTGTTGACCGCAGAGAGCTGGGATGAGATCCACCGTATTGTTCTGGAATATGCGAAGCAGTGCATCGCCACGGATTATCCGTTACCGGAGAGAAGCTATGCGGATCTGGCGGCTGATTTGATCCACCGAAATTATGCCGAAGAGATTTCGCTCATTAGCGTAGCCAATCAGATCAACGTCAATCCCTCGTATCTCAGTCGGGTCTTCAAGCAAGAAAAAGGTGAGAATTTCATTTCGTATTTGACCCGAGTGCGAATCGAACGCGCCAAATCGATATTAGAGAATCGAAGATATAAAATATCGGAAGTAGCCGAGAAGGTCGGGTATCGCAATTATCCGTATTTCAGCAAAATTTTCAAGAAATTAGTTGGTATGAGTCCTGAGGAATATCGCGGATAATCCCACCGACTTTACTTGGAAAGGGGCTCTGTGTGAATCGATGAGAAAGCGCTTACCATTCGTTAGCATCAAATCGAAAATCGTGATTATCTGTCTAACGGTCATCATCGTGCCGATCTTGGTGATGACGGTCATCTCCTATTTCTCTTCCCAAAATCAATTGGAACGAAAGTATACGGAATTATTGATGGAAGTCGCCAAGCAGACGAATATCCGCATTGACGAGTATTTTAAGGAAATTGAGAAGATTTCGCTGGTAACGACTTTTGGAATGAACAACCCGGATCATCCCACAGAGAAAATTTACCCGATCCAAGAGTTTCTTCGAGACGACAGCGAACAGAACAAAAATGAAGTCTATGGCATGCTGATGAACTACATCATGATGAAAGATCAAGAAATCTCCATCTATGTATACAATCTAAACGGCGGGCAGGATCTGATTGTTGGTACCAATCAGCCTTATAACTACCGTTATCGTCCGACCCAAGAAGAGTGGTTTCAATCTTTTCAAGTTTCCACCAGTAAAATGATGATCCTTGATACTCACATCGACAGACAGACTCAAAACAACACCTTGGCCATCTCGCATGTTCGCAAGATCTTGGATACGGACAGCGGGACTCTGCTTGGCTTCATGGTCGTTAGTATTGATCTTGACGTCATTGAGATTGCGAGCAATCGGCTGCAAGAGTCGTTGCGGAAGCGATTCACCATTGTGGACGAATCGGACAACATCATATATAACAATGATTTTTCGTTAATTGGTCAGAAATTTTCAGAGACGATTCGGCCTAACCGGACGGATCATCTTATGGTCGCCAGCCGATTTGAACGTCAACGCTGGACGACCTATCTCTATATGCCGAAGAAAGAGCTCTCGGCGGAGGGAAATCTATTACGACACAACCTATACTTGCTGGCTACGCTGATGTTAATCTTCCTCGCGATCGTTTCCATTCTATTATCTACTGTGATTACACATCCCCTAAAAAAACTGATGAGAAATATCCTGCTGGTCGAGAAGGGGCAATTTGATCAGGTGCAAGAGATTCGTTCTCATGACGAAATCGGACATCTATCTACTCGGTTTCAAAGAATGTCGCATGAATTAAAACGGCTTGTCGAACGGATCCAACAAGAGGAGAAGGACAAGGCTACCGCCGAAATCCGCGCGTTGCAGTCCCAGATCAATCCTCATTTTCTATACAATACCCTGGGATCTGTGAAATGGATTGCCTCCATGCAGCAAGCGAACAAAATCGTGGAGATGACGGATGCGCTTATCGAGATGCTGTTTTATGCCGCCCGTTCCGAAGACGCATTGGTTACGGTTCGCCAGGAACTGGATAACCTGCGCAATTATATGATCATCCAGAAAGTACGCTACTACAACCGAATACGACTGGAAATCCAAGCGGACGAGGATACCCTCGATGAACGCATTCCAAAGCTGATTCTTCAGCCGTTGGTGGAGAATGCGATTTTCCACGGGTTGGCATGGAAAGAGGAGAGCGGTACGATCACGATCAACGTCGAGCGTTCGGGCAACGATATCTCGATCACCATTCAAGACAATGGCGTCGGTATGGACGATGAAACCCTCCATTCTCTTACCGATTCACTGGCCTATGCGGAGAAGGGGGAAGCCCAAAATATTGGACTTTATAATGTGATGCGGCGTCTTAAGCTTCATTATGGAGAGAATCATGGATTTGAGTTGAAGAGCAAGTGGGGGGAAGGCACCACCATCCGCATGGTTCTTCCGAATTTAACGTAAGATCTAGCCTCCATGACTGCGGGTTAGGCGGAATAACACTTTTTTTACTTTGCTTATATCATTTTTACTTCTTTCAAAATCCTTGGGTGATTCTGCGCACAAGACGTAAAGAATCTAACATCAAATCGTCATTTTCGTTGATTTCTTGCGGCCTGACGCTTCTTCTACAATATAGGCGAAAGTATTCCATACTCATGAGGGGGGCAAGTATGAACAGAAAGCTAGTTTCCGTTTTATTATCCTTATCCTTATCCTTTGTTCTTGTACTGGTATCGGCCTGCAGTAATTCTACAAATTCGAGTCAACCTGCTGTCAATGGAGAAGAACCTAAACAGGCAACAAATGAAAAAGGAGAAGTCGATTATGCGTTTGGCTCCTACGAAGAAACGGTCACCCTTCATACCGTTCGTGCCGAATATGCTTCTGCGCAATTTCCTGATGGCGATGATATGACCAAGAACATCTGGACGCGAGCGTATAAAGAGCGCTTCAATATTGACGTCGTAACGGATTGGGTAACCGACGAGTATGATACGAAATTAAATTTGGCGATATCCTCCAAGAAGCTTCCCGATGTGTTCCATGTCAATCCGACTCAATTGCAGCAATTGATTAAGGCGGATATGATCATGGATCTAACCGAAGTGTTCAATAAGTATGCCTCGGATCGTGTAAAAAGCTATATGGAAGCCGATCGCTCCAGTTATGAATCGGGAATGAAAGACGGCAAATTATACGGGATTCCTCAGATGCATTGGGGGATCATTGATCAGCCGGATTACATCTGGATTCGCAATGACTGGAAAGAAGAACTTGGTTTGCCGGACCCGAAGACGATCGACGACCTTAAGAATATCGCGCTTAAATTTAAAGAAGCCTATGGCGGATTCGGCATGGCCGTGGATCAGACGCTCGATTATTTGAATCTTCTGGCCGTCGGTTGGGGGGCTCACCCGGATATGTGGATCCCGGGCGAAGACGGGAAACTGGTATACGGAACGATTCAACCCGAGATGAAGAACGCCCTGGCCGATTGGGCGGAATGGTACAAACTGGGCATCATTGATCCGGAATTCGCCATTAAAGACTTTAGCGCTATGAACGCAGGTGTGGTGTCAGGCAAGGCAGGCATCCAACCTTATTATCAATGGTGGGGATATAACCCTGGTGTAGACGTCGTCACCAACTTGGGCAAAGAGGCGGTTTTTTATCCGTACAATATTCCAACCGTCGACGGGAAGCCAGCCACGCATTCCATTTTCTTTGCCAACGGAGTTTATACGGTAGTTAATAAGAACTGCAAAAATCCCGAAGCGGTTATCAAATTACTCAACTTCTATGCCTACATGCTGGATGAAGGAGCACAGAATGAGGATCCCGAAACCTTATCTGCCTTTTTGGATAATGATATTGCTCACGTTACCGGGGCATTCAAAATTATTAACCCGGAAACCGACTATACCCAGTTCGAGCATGTGAGTGAAGCGCTGAAAACCAACGACACGAGCAAATTCACGACAAGCGGGATGTGGCAGAAGTATAACAACAGCGTAGAGTTCAAGAAAAACGGAACTCCAGCGGCTACAGGTGATTATCTTCAACAAGGCAGCCCGAAGCCAGCGTACGGTCTTGCCAAGTCTATTCTTGACAACGAACAATATATCAAGACCGCGTTGTGGGGCGCTCCGCCCGAGGTGCTCGTCAAGTATGGATCGACCTTGGATGACATCCTCACGGAAGGCTTTACCAAAATTATCATGGGTGCAGAAAGCATTGATTATTTCGATAAGGTAGTTGAAAACTGGCGGACAGCCGGCGGTAACGAAGTAACTGAGGCCGTTAACGAAATGTACGAGCAATGAACGGAGGATCAAATCATGCTCAACAAATTATGGCGGCAGCGAGCCTTCCATCTCATGCTCATCCCGGGAGTGGTTCTGGTTTTTATTTTCAGCTATCTTCCCTTTTACGGATTAATTATTTCCTTTCAGGACTATAATCCTGGGCTAGGTTTCAACTCCCCCTGGGTCGGCATGGAGAATTTTCACCACGTCTTTCAACAGCCGAATTTTATAAGAACGATCTGGAATACCCTGTACATGTCCATCTTCAAAATTATCGGCGGCATTGTCGTCCCCGTTATCTTTGCATTGCTGCTGAATGAAGTAGCTCATACGTTTATTAAACGAACGTTTCAAACGTTGGTTTATTTGCCGAACTTCCTGTCGTGGGTGATCATGGCGGGTATCATGATTGACATTCTGAGCTCGGAAGGGATTGTCAATTCGTTTCTCGGCTTATTCGGGGTGGGCCCTATCTCTTTTCTAGGTAGTCCCTCCATCTTTCCTTGGACCATGATTGTGACGGATATCTGGAAGGGATTTGGGTTTGGAACCGTCGTTTATTTAGCGGCCTTAACAAGCATTGACCCTGGTTTGTACGAGGCTGCGGTCATGGATGGAGCGAGACGTTGGAAGCAAACGCTCTATATCACCTTGCCGTTGCTTGCGCCTACCATCGTGCTCATGTCCGTATTATCCCTGAGTAATGTACTGAACGCAGGGTTTGACCAGATATTTAACCTGTATTCCCCGGCTGTTTATGAATCCGGCGACATTATCGACACTTATGTATATCGCCTCGGAATCCAGCAAGCGCAATATTCCGTGGGAACCGCAGTAGGTTTATTTAAATCGGTTGTTTCCTGCGTGATGGTCGCCTTGTCCTATTTCTTGGCGGATCGGGTTGCCGGCTATCGAATCTTTTAGCGGGGAAAAGGAGGCAATTCTATGATATTAGACCGCAGTCCGGGACGTAGGCTGTTTCAAGCGGTAAACTACTTGATCCTCATATTAACATCGCTGCTTTGTATTCTGCCCTTCGTGAACCTGCTTGCCGTCTCTTTCAGCGGCAGTGCTGCTGTCTCGGCGGGGGAAGTCGCCTTTTGGCCGGTTGATTTCAATACAAAGGCTTATGCGTTTGCGATCAAAGGCGGGGAGTTTTTTCAAGCCTTATGGGTATCTGTCCAGCGCGTCCTATTAGGGACGCTTGTGAATCTTGTATTAATGGTGCTTACCGCATACCCTCTGTCCAAATCCAAAGAGAAAGTAGCGGGGCGCGGGCTCTATATGGGATTTTTCGTGATCACCATGCTGTTTAACGGAGGGCTTATTCCGAATTATCTGATCGTTGTCAAAGCGGGGCTGATCGATTCCATTTGGTCTCTAATTCTGCCGGGGGCGCTTCCAGTTTTCAGCATGATTATATTGATGAACTTCATTCGGGGCTTGCCGGAAGAGATCGAGGAATCGGCCACTATCGATGGGGCGGGGCCTTTGCAAATTCTAATTCGAATTCTAATGCCAGTCTTAAAGCCGGCGCTGGCCACCGTCGGATTATTTAGCATCGTCGGTCATTGGAACTCTTGGTTCGACGGCATCATCTATATGAACGACACCGCCAATTACCCTCTGCAAAGCTATTTACAGACGCTGTTGCTGAATTTCGAGCAAATTATGCAGCGATCCAACAACGATTATACACAGCTCTTGGCGATGATGAATGTAAGAACGGGACGCGCCGCTCAACTCTTCCTGGGAGCACTTCCTATTTTGGCCGTTTATCCTTTCTTACAGAAATACTTTACGAGCGGCCTTGTCCTCGGCAGTGTGAAGGCATGATGAACAAGGGGGAGCGTTCGTCAATCTAGACAGTATCGACGAGGAATGTTCAAGAACCCCAGAGGCTCAGATGAAAGTCATCTAAGCCCTTGGGGTTCTTGTTATTTCTGTTTTTAATCGTTCAAACCATTCCAGGTTAACCAAGTGATGGGCTCGGGAGTTTTCGTTCATGAGGCGGAAGTAATCGAGAGTGCCCGGAATCTCCTGCGTACTGGACAGGTATTCATCCAAAAGTGCAATTCGGGATTTGGTCTGATCGATTTGCGACTGGATCAGCTCTAGCAGCTTGTCTTTGTCATATTCATCAGCAAACAGAAGCGCTCCATAAAATTGCAGGTTCACATACTCCGATTTGGTGCCGTATTGGACCATTAACTTTTCGAACTCTGCCCTTCCGGAGGGGGTGATTTTGTAGTTTCGCGTTTCGCGTCTGCTGGTTGTGGACTCTTGCTGGATCTGTTCAATCCAACCTTTCTCTTCAAGCTGCTGCAGATTGTAATAAAACGACCCCTTGGTGAAATTAACGATGTACTTGTAATGGCGTTGTTCCATGAGGGCTAGCAGCTCGTAGCCGTGAGCGCCGGGATTCTGGATCAGTAAGCCAAGGATCAGTAAGGGGATCAAGGCATCATCACCTTCGCCATCCTAGCTTCGAATTCTGCGTAGGTGATTTTACCCAATGCCAAATCCATGCTATGGAGGTAAATCAGTTCGTTTTTTGAATAGTTACGCTCCACGTTCAGCGACTGTTCTTCTCCCGGAAGGGGCTCCAGGACATGACGTTTTTTCGAAAAAGCCTCAAAATACCGGTAGCCAAATTTACGCTGCGAAACCGCATCGATATGAATCCCATCCGGATTCGCGGTTAATTCCGCTGCCGTTACAAAATAACAATTTGGATGCGTGTTGGCATAACGCTGTAATTGCTCATTAACTTGTTGATATTCCGTCGCGTGCTGTCCAAACCCGGTTTTTCCTAAGAAATCCCCAAGCCCGCCAAGGATCAGCGGCACTTCATCATCCAGATTTAACTCGTTTCTCAAGGTCTCAATGATCAAGGCGAATTTCTCGTAGTAGGTTTCATGAAGTGAACCATAACTATCACTTTCTCCCTGATGCCAAAGAATCCCGCAGATTTGACTGGACTGCTGAGCGAAGCGGGCTTCGGATAAGGCATGCTGAAACAGGGTACCTTCCGGATGCCAATCCTTTAAGGAGCTGCCTCCTTCCGCACAAGGAATCAACCCGATTTCCTCATCGGGATGTGCCTTTGACCAGGCATCAGCAAAGGATGCCGCCAAGCTAACGCCAGAGACCGGACGGTCGTAATTGATCGGCTCCGTCATCATCTGCCACTGCCCGTTGCGCAGCATTTTGATTTTCTCATTATAGATCGGATCGACTTCATGCAAAAATCCACGACCCGCCATATTCGACTGACCTAACATTAAAAATGACTTGATCATCAGCTTAACTCCTTTATCTCGACTCAATAGTCTAATTAGACTATTGTTAGCTTATAACAGACTTGGGCAATAGTCAAATGAATGCGGGATGATGAAGGTCTGTTCTGCAATTGGCATTAAGAGCTTGCCTTTTTTCTCGGTGAAGACCAAGTCCTCCCATGCTTCATCAGACAACTTCTCCATTTACGGAAAATATGTCTATCTGGAGAACGGGGATTGCAACCATAGCATTACAGATACGGGCGCGCTGGAGCGGTTCTTGCTTTAGGTTGGAAAATAAAATCGAAGCAAATCTGAGGCGGGTTGAATGATTCAGTAATATGCTTTGAGGGAGGCACTCTCAATGAAAAAAGCACTAAAACTCTTCCTGATGTTTTCCGTGATCTTACTTTGCTTGGTTCAACCTGTATCGGCTGCGACCAGCACGGTGAAGCTCAAGGTGACGCTCGTCCGCGTGGAACTGGTGGAAAACAGTCACGTGGGTAACGAGTGGTATACCACGGCATCGGTGAATGGCAAAGAGATCGAAGAAGGCTCAAGTGTTACTTTGAAACTTAAATCATCGGAGAGCCTAAAGTTAAAGGCGTATGCGGAAGAGCAGGACAAAATCCCCGAGAGCGGCTCGGCTAACGCAACGGTGAAAGTGTCCTCGGTGACCAAGGACATCACCAAGTCACTTAAGGTAAAGGTCACCGAAAATCGAGGCCGATATTCCGGGAATACAGCGGAATGGAAATTTACGTTTAAGGTGCAAAAGTCAAAATAAATCAAGGAGAAGGGCCTATCCAACAGTCGGAAAGGCCCTTCTTCCTGCGCTTGGCGTGCCATCAAGCCCGCTCCGCCACCCGCCATCGCTCCGCGCTGCGCGGGTTCTTCTTGTAATCGTTGGGCGTGACGCCGACCTCTTGCTTGAACAGCTTGGAGAAGTAGGAGTAGTTGGCATAGCCAACTTGGTTGGCGACAGCGTACACGGACAGTTTGGTCGTTTCGAGCAGCTGCTTGGCGACGGAGATCCGGACTCGGATGATGTAACTGCCCAGCGAAATCCCCGTTTCTTTCTTGAATAAACGGGCGAGGTAATCCGGGTTGAGGTAGACAACCTCCGCGAGATCGTTCCGGGTCAGCTCATCTCCGTAATGGGCGTGGATGTACTGCTTGATCTCTTCAGCAACGGATTTCGGTTCCGCCGCAAAATCCCGATAAGCCATGGCTGTATTCACCAAGTAAGTGACATACTCCTGCATGTCTTCGATCGAATGGAGTGACTGCGCCAACAGCTGCTCATTGGCCCGTGCCGCATATAATTTGTGCGCTTCGATTCCTTTTAACTTTAAGAAGGCGTAGACAAGTTGCACAATATCCAGACGGAACAAGGCGAGGCTGGAAGTGTCCAGCGTTTTGCGGTCCAAGCAGTCGCGAAGGTATCTCGCCGTCTCGGCAAGGAACGAAGCCGAATCGTTCTGATGAAGCAGCTCCTCCAGACGGGTCAGGTTCGGGGGATGATATACTGGTTGCTTTTTCAAATCATCGCGCTCTGCCCAATAGGTTCGGTTGCGGGTTTTGGTTAAGCTCTCGTTCATCATCAGCAGCTGGTGCAGCGCGTGGCCAATTCGTTCCAGCTGATCGGAGAGGCCCACTAAGCAGCAAGCATCACAATGCAAATAGGCGTTGGCTCGGCGAATCCCTTCAGAGCACAATTCCGCAAGTACGCTGGGGTTCGGCGGAGCATTCCACTTGAGGATAGCCATCCATTGATGCTCTTTCACCTCCAGGATCGTCTCGGCGGTAAACTGCGAATGATGCAGCAGCTCGCTCATTACATTCCCAAGGGCAAAATCGAACAGTCCTTTTTCCTCCCGCCCCAAGCTGCCGCTATATGGGAACACGTGTATCAGCACCGGCTGGAGGATATCGGACGGAAGGTAGGCAAGCTGCTGATCTTCCACCGCCTGAATCACCGCTGCCGGCTTAAGTGGGGCGGTAAGGCTTGCGCTCACCAGCTTACGCCAGAAATATTCCAAGAGATTGGCCTGATTTCGCTGCCACAGTACCCCTTCTTGCATCGCCTTCTCCCGCTGCTGCTGTTCCTCGGCTCGGGCGATCGCCTTACGAAGGATCAGCATCAGCTTATCGAACTCGATGGGCTTCAAGAAGTACTCGAAGCTCTGCAGCTCAATCGCTTTCTGCGCATAATTGAAATCCGCATAGTTCGTCAGGAAGATCGCTTGAACGTTGTAATTCTCTTCCCGAATCCAGGCGAGCAGCTCCAGCCCGCTCCCCTGCGGCATCTCGATGTCAGAGATCAGGATTTGTATCGGGTACTGTTGCAGGATGTCGCGAGCCAGGGCGACGTTGTTTGCGGTATAGAGCTTATCAATGCCCAGCGCCTTCCATTCGATTTTCTTCTCTAAAGCAGCGACAACATAAACATCGTCATCCACAACTAATGCGTTCATACTGCCACGCTCCTGTTCATCCCAACTTCTGCTGGGAGGGATAAGATCACACATGCACCGCCGTTCTCCCGATTGGAGAACGATACGACTGCATCCCCGTTGTAGAGAGACTCCAAACGCTTCAGCGTATTCATGATTCCGATATGGTTGCCAGCGGATTGATCCAAGGGGGTGCCGTTCTGCAGACACTCCAGAATTTCCGGTGGAAATCCGGGCCCGGTATCGGTAATTAGGATCGTCATGCGATCCTCGCTCCTCGCACGCTCCCATCGCACCGAGAGCGCGATGTGTACTTGTGAAATCCGGGACACCGCATATTTAACGGCATTTTCCACAAAAGTCTGCAGGACGAGCGGCGGGATTCGCACCTCCTCAGCCCAATCTTCCTCCGCATCGATCGAATAGACCAGTGCATCAGGATAGCGGTGCTTCTGAATATCTAGATAAATCCGCACATGCTCAATTTCGTCTCTTAACTTTACGAAATTCCCGTTGTTCTGAAAGATGTAACGGAAATACCGCGAGGTGGACAAAGCCATCTGCTCGATTTCCCGGTACAGCTGCATTTGCGCCATGCTATAAATATTCGTCAGACAATTCAGGAAAAAATGCGGATTAATCTGCAGCTTCATATAATCCAATTGGATTCGCTGCTTCTCCAGTTCCCGTTCGTACAAGTCGATTTTAAATTTCTTGATCTGGTCGACCAGGTTCATAAATTGCTTATTGGCTCTTTCCAGCTCGACGATCTTACTGCTCTCGAAGGCCAGCACCTCCCCTTCCTCCGTCCAAAACGCCAGATTATAGGAGAAGCTCTTGATCGGTAGAAGGACTTTGTTGCGGAAATAGAGCAGGATGAATCCCAGGCTGCAGGTGATCATGACCGCGAGCAGAAGAATTAGCAGCTGGGCGATCATGATTTTCTCGAAGGTTCCAAACTGGATGACCAGCTTGACGTGAAAAGTCGCGTTCGTGAACTCCCCATTCACCGTCGTTCCGCCCTTGAATAAGTTCTGAAAAAATGAGGAGCGTCGATCCTCATCCATCCATGCGCCGTTATTGGAGATGGGGCTGGTTAAGGCCTGACCGCGATCATCCACCAGGGAGACATACCCGTTCTTGCCGAGATTCAGTTCACGTAAAGGACGAATCAGTTGATCTGCTGACACCAGGCTGATCATGTAGCTGTCGTGATACGGGACGATGTTGGTAATATAGTGCCTGCCGTTAATTTCAACGGGAGTCCACTTGGAGTAAATTTTCTCGTAAACGTCCCGGCCCGCTTCTACGTTAGCAACAACCTGTTCCTTCAGCTCCAAGTAATCTGAATACGGGATGCTGATTGGCGCGCAGTTAAGGAAGAAATCCTGGTTCTTTAAATACACGAAGAAATTGTATTCCTGGCCGTAGTTTTTTTGCAGCTCATTAAAACGTTTGTGCAGATTTTCATTCCCCTCAAAAAATGCCACGCTGTTCATCGGATGATCGTTCATCGCCTGCAAGTTCTCATCGTTCGCCAACGTCCAGCCCGTATAGTGGTTAATATAAGCGAAATCATGGTTGATCCGGTTGATGTACAGATCCGCCGTATCTTGCAGAAACCGCGTGGATTGCTGCTTGACGATCGATACTGCCGATAAGCTGATCACGAAATCCAGGATCAGGACGATGAAGGAGATCAGAAACATGATGTTCACGTAGTGCCGAATTGGATATTGTTTGTTTTTCGCTCTTTTGACCATGTTCCCCTCGCCTCTTCCTGCCGGAACTAGCTTGTTCTGACTGATGTGAAAACATCCATGAATGCGCTGTCATTGGTGTTAACCCTATTATAATTCCTTCCTATAGAAAAAGAAGACCGAATCCATCCCACGCCATCGAAAAGTCCGGAAAGCGTCAAATCAAGTCCGGATTCTGATATTCCCTTCTGTTGCTTATTGAGGGGACAAGCTTCAAAATCACGAGAGCCTATGAACAGAAGTCCGTTTACTGCCGACTTGGAGTCCGATAAACGCCCCGGCTCAGCGCTATACTCAAGACATGAAAGCCGCCGTGCAGGCGGAAGGCATGCCTAGGGAGTTTAGACAATCAAGAAGAAGGAGGGGATGAAATGAAATCCGGCGCAGTGAGCCTAAGGCGAACGCTTGGACAAATCAAAAGAAATCGGGGACTTTACCTGCTGCTGTTGCCTGCGGTGGTGCTGACGCTGTTATTCGCGTACAAACCGATGTACGGCGTGGTCATTGCGTTCAAGGATTACAGCCCGGCGCTGGGCATTGGCGGCAGTCCTTGGGTGGGGTTTAAGCATTTTGAGAAATTTTTTCATTCATATCAATTTAAGGCGACGATTCGGAACACCATCATCATCAGCTTATACAGTATCGCCACGTTTCCAATTCCAATTGTGTTGGCGTTGATGGTGAATCAGATGCGGGCAAACCGGTTCCGCCGTTTCTTTCAGACCGTTTCGTATATGCCGCATTTCATTTCTACCGTTGTAATGGTAGGGTTGATCCTGATTCTGCTCTCCCCGAGTACTGGCCTAGTGGGGAATCTCTACAAGCTGTTCGGAGGAGAAGCCCCCGACATTATGGGCTCTGCCGCCTGGTTCAGCAGCATCTACGTCTGGTCGGATGTGTGGCAGCATGTGGGATGGGACAGCATCATTTACATCGCCGCATTGTCTACAGTGGACCCCAGCTTGTACGAGGCAGCAACCGTTGACGGAGCCAGCCGCTGGCACAAAATCCGTTACATCGATATTCCGATGCTGATGCCGACGGCAATAACGCTGCTCATTTTGCGGGTTGGCGGCCTGCTGGGAGTTGGGTTCGAGAAGGTCTACCTGATGCAGAATGACTTGAATATTACCGCAAGCGAAATTCTCTCTACGTACATTTACAAGATCGGCCTGCTAAGCAGCCAGTACAGCTTCTCCTCGGCGGTCAACCTGTTTAACACGCTGATTAACTTCCTGCTGCTGATTCTAGTGAACCAGATCTCTAAGAAATACAGTGAGAACAGCCTGTGGTAGGAAAGGGGGAGAAAGAGATGAAAATGGAGCCAGCCCATTCTGTATCCAGTCCAGCCGTACAGCCCATCAACAATCGGTCTTCCGACAAAGTGATGGAAGTGCTGCTCTATGTTTTTGCGGTGCTGTTTCTGATTGTGATCATTTATCCGCTTTATTTTATCGTGATTGCTTCCTTCAGCGATCCTTCAGCAGTGGCGAACGGGCAGGTGTGGTTTTTTCCCAAGGGGTTTACTCTGGATGGCTATAAGGAGCTGCTGAAGCACGATAATATTTGGATTGGCTACAGAAACACGATATTGTATACGGTAGTAGGCACGGCTATTGGCCTGATCGTGAACGTGTCGGCGGCGTACGCGCTGTCGCGGAAGGATTTGATCGGACGAAAATTCCTTTCTTTATTTTTCATCTTTACGATGTTTTTCAGCGGCGGGTTGATCCCGACCTTCCTGACGATTCGGGATTTCCATCTATACGATACATTTCTAGTGATGGTCCTGCCGTTTTCCGTGGTTGTGTACGATATCATCGTGGCAAGGACGTTCTTTCAATCAAGCATTCCTGAGGATTTGTGGGAGGCGGCGCAAATGGACGGCTGCGGAAACCTCCGATATCTCGCCCAAATTGTGCTGCCCCTGTCCAAGGCGATCATTGCCGTCCTGGGGTTATGGATCGCAGTGGGTTACTGGAACTCTTACTTCAATGCTTTGATTTATTTAAAAAATCCAGACCTGCACCCCCTGCAGCTTATCCTGCGTAACATCCTGATCACCAACCAGATGCAGTCCGGCATGGGAACCGGAGAAGCGGCGCAAATCGCGCTTCGGCTCGCCAATTTGATGCGATACTCCGTCATTATTATCGCTACCGTCCCGATCATGTGCGTATATCCCTTCCTGCAGAAGTATTTCAATCAGGGGGTGATGATCGGCGCGGTTAAGAGCTAGATGGACACGTAAGGCATGGTACAATCTAAGAATGGGGGAACGAGCAATGAGCAAACATTCTGGTAAATTATCAGTCAAAAAATGGACCTCGCTTATACTTGCGGGAACGCTTGCCCTTAGCCTCGCGGGGTGCGGCGGCGGTAAATCTGCGGATTCCAGAAGTCCGGCGCCAAGCGATACGAGCCTTTTTAATAAAGAGGGGCTGCCGATTGTCAATGAACCGGTCACGCTGAAAGTGTTAACGATGCGTTGGGGAAACATGGGCGATACGTTTACCCAGAATCAGTGGCTGAAGGATTTGGAGAAGAGTACGAACGTCAAAATTGAATGGCAGGTCGTATCCTCCAACGATTGGAACGAACAAAAGTCGATTATGCTGGCCAGCGGTACGCTACCGGATATTATTTTGGGCGACCAGACGTTCTCCGACTCCGATATCGTGAATAACTTAAGTTACTTCCGTCCACTGGACGAGTACATTGATCAATACATGCCAAACCTCAAAGCAGCAATGGCCGAGACACCGGAGCTGAAGAAGATCAGTACGTTCCCGGACGGCAAAATCTATTCCTTGCCAACCCGGTTGCCGTCGCGTCCAAAAACGAAAAACCAGCCGGTCATCAACAAGGCTTGGCTGGATAAATTGGGACTCCAAGTGCCGGACACGATTGATGATCTATACAACGTGTTGAAAGCGTTTAAGGAGCAGGATCCGAACGGCAACGGGAAGGCGGACGAAATTCCGTATACCGAAACAGGGTTGTCTCCGGATTTCCTGAATCCTTTTGGCATTACTGATATCAACGCCACTAATATGCTGGTGAAGGACGGTAAACCGGTGTTCTATCCAACCAGCGAGGAGTACAAGGAAGGCTTGAAATATGCCCATAAGCTGTATGCGGAAGGCCTGATCGACAAAGAGCTGTTCACTCAGGATGCGACGATGACGTCGGCGAAACAGCAAAATGCGGATGCTCCGATTGTTGGATTTACGAACCAATGGACGCCGGATGCGGTATTTGGCAAATGGAGTGATCAGTATATCGCCATTCCGCCGATTGCAGGTCCCGACGGGAAGCGGTACAATCCGGGGAATCCCAACGGCATGAGCTTTAACCGTAACGAGCTGTTGATTACGACTTCCTGCAAATATCCGGAAGTGGCCGCCCGTTGGGCTGATCAGTTCTATACGAACGAAGCGAGCATCCAGAACTTCTGGGGTGCGATCGGTACGGTCATTCAGAAGAATGACGATGGGACCTATACTTTGATGGATCCACCGGCCGGAACCAGTGCAGATGCCTGGTACTGGGAGCAATCGCTGCGGGATTTTGGACCGAAATACGTCAGCCCTTCCTTCGAGAAGAACATTGTTCTTAACCCGAAAGCGGGCGACGGCTTGAAGCTGGAGATCGACAAAATGGGCAGCGAATACGTGACTACGCCATTCCCGAATGTGATGTATACGGCTGAAGAGTTCCAGGAGCTCCCAACCCTAACTACGGATATCGATACCTATGTATCAACGATGCGCGCCCAGTGGGTAACCAAAGGCGGCATCGACGAAGGCTGGGATGCTTACGTGAAGCAGCTGAACGCCATGGGCTTGGAGAAGCTGCTGAAAATCCGCACCGACGCCTACGACCGTTATATGAGCGTGAATTAACATCTTATCGCTTAGGAACCGCTCTGCATATGCAGGGCGGTTTTTGTATTCTTAATTCATGTAGGCAGGTATGGATCTCCCCGGCGGCGAATATAGCCTTAAATATCCATACAAGCCATTAAGCAAAGGAGGAGCCCCATGAACGAAGAGCAGATCAAGAGATCCGGAAATCCCGTATTTCCAGGCTGGTATGCGGACCCGGAAGCGAGGATTTTTCAGGATCGATATTGGATTTACCCGACGTACTCGGCCCCTTATGATGAACAGACCTTTTTTGATGCTTTCTACTCTACGGATTTGACGGAGTGGACGAAGGTGGAGCGCATCCTGACGATGGACGACATCGCTTGGGCGCGGCGAGCGTTATGGGCCCCATCGCCGATCGAACGAAATGGTAAGTTCTACTACTATTTTGCGGCGAATGACATCCAAAGCGACGAGGAGCTGGGCGGCATCGGCGTGGCGGTGGCTGATCGGCCGGAAGGGCCGTACCGGGATGCGTTGGGCAAGCCGTTAATTGATCGGTTTCATTTTGGAGCGCAGCCGATTGATCCTCATGTTTTTCTCGATGATGACGGAAGCGCTTACCTCTACTATGGGGGCTGGGGACATTGCAATGTGGCAAAGCTGACCGAGGATATGGTTCATCTGGACACATTCGAGGATGGAACCACGTTCAAGGAGATCACTCCGGACCATTATGTTGAAGGGCCTTGCATGTTTAAGCGTAACGGCATTTATTATTTTATGTGGGCGGAAGGGGGATGGACCGGACCGGATTATTCCGTGGCCTATGCTATGTCCGATTCACCGATCGGGCCGTTCAAGCGCGTAGGCAAGATTCTGCAGCAGGATCCAGCCATCGCCACCGGTGCCGGGCATCATGGATTTCTGCAAATTCCGGGCAGCGACGAGTGGTACATCGTTTACCATCGTAGGCCGCTTAATGAAACCGATGCGAATCATCGCGTAGTTTGCATGGATCGCATGTTGTTTGACGAGGAAGGGCGAATCCAGCCAGTGCAAATGACACATGAAGGCGTTACGGCCAGACCGTTGCAGCGGGCGGAAGGATGACGAGCAACTTTATGGATCTAACGTATTTGCAAAAAGGCAATGAACGACAACGCCAAGCTTACTATGAAACGCTGCTAACGCTGTATAAGTGGGAGGATGCACGGCTGCGTCATTTTATCGCAGAGAGGATGGAGATGAAGTGATCAGTAAACAGAACGCAGAGCATTATGTGTGGGGCGGAAATTGCGACGGTTGGCGGCTGGTGGATCGGGAGGAGTGCAGCATTATCCATGAGAAAATGCCCCCGGACAGCCAGGAAGTCCGGCATTTTCACGAAAAGGCAGAGCAGTTTTTCTTCGTCCTGTCCGGTTGTCTGCATCTCGAATTGGATGGAATCCAATACGAGCTTCATCCGCATGAAGGGCTTGAGATCCCGCCGAATATGCCGCATCAGGCCATGAACCGATCCGCTGAAGCGGTGGAATTCCTTGTTATATCCCGCCCGAATCCACGGGGGGACCGAGTGCTGGCTTAAATCCACTGGACGGATGCAGATAAAAGAAGAGGAGAACAGAAATGTACAGCCCCGGCTCGACCGGAGAACCTCCTGTATTTGATCGAACAAATGCTGCAAGAGCCAACGGCCGAGCGGATCGAAGCTTTTTACCATTCGGTCCGCACGTTTGCCGATTGGGGCGAGGACGACCGAAGCTGGCCGTCGCGTTTTATGGAAGACAGCGAATTAAACTGGTTAACCGGCTTAACTCCGGTAGGGGATATCTAGCGGTTCTGTTGCCGCGAACGGTTTATTTTACGCCTGCCGCAATCTCCTTCATCCGTTCTTGAACCGCCCCGGTACATACGCCGCCATGATAGGTGATCACGGTTTCCACATCCAAGGCAGCCAATTTCTTGACCGATCTCAGGGCCTGGGGGTAATCCTGCGTAAAATTCGGTACGGGCGGCTGTACCTGGCCCTCGCTAGAGACAACTGCGTCTCCGCTGATTAACGTTTTACTGGAAGGATGATACAAGCTAATATGGTCAGGCGTGTGTCCTGGGGTGTACACGACTCGTAATCCTCAGCCAAATGGCAAATCGTCCCCGTCGTGAAGCGCCGTATTGACTTTCACCGACTCGGCGTAAGCACCGCCCTTAATCAGCGGGATTTCACCAGCCAGATACGGAATCCCCTCCTCGTGGGCCAACACTTCCAACTTCCCTTCCTTCGCCCGGATCAGCTCCGGCAGGCTGCCGATATGGTCGCGGTCTTGATGTGTAATGATCACATGGGTCAGCTGATCCAAGGAGAATCCTGCTTGCTCCAACCCTTCGCGAATCACATCCAATTGCCCGGGAACCCCGGTGTCAACAAGGACGAGATGATCGGTACCCCATAATAACGCCGCATGGACAGCCATCTGGTTCCCATTTTGCAACTTCAGGTTGAGCGGCAACGGCAGAATGCCGGATTCTTTAGAATGTTCCATTTTCGTCCCCTCCTCGACATTTAAACATAGTTTAACCTGCGCCAAAATCGTAGCAGAGAATAGCCCAAAGGACAAGTCCTAAGCTTTAATCGTATGGAATAGGTTATCGACAATGTCAGCTTGATCAGGTATAAATGAATCAATAAGAAAGTGAAAGTGGCAGTTTAATTCCTGATCAGGAGGCGAACCAGACATGGACCCTAGATATCCGATAGGCGAGTATGCCTTCACAGGCGAGATTACGGCGGCACAGCGAGATCAATGGATACGTGAAATCGAGACGCTGCCGACGCGATTAAGGCAGGCGGTGGCCGGATTAAGTGAAGATCAGCTGAACCTTCCTTACCGCGAGGGCGGCTGGACGCTGCGGCAGGTTGTGCACCATCTGGCTGACAGCCATATCAATGCCTACACCCGGTTTAAACTGGCGCTAACTGAAGAGACCCCAACGATTCGGCCTTATCACGAAGACCGTTGGGCGAAGCTGCCCGACTACGAGGGAGACATCGAAGCTTCACTGCTTCTGTTGGAAGCGCTGCATCGTCGCTGGACCCACCTGTTGAGATCGCTGAGCGAGGAAGATTTTGAGCGTTCGTTCCACCATCCCGAATCGGGGAAAACGACGAGCTTGGCCTACAACCTCGGAAACTACGCTTGGCACGGAAATCATCATCTTGCTCATATTACGGCGTTAAGAACGCGGCTGGATCTTTAGTTCCATCCTTCTCTTTTGCAGACAGCCTGAAAGTCCTAATAAGGACGGCAGGCTGTTTTTTGTTTGCATCGAAATTGGAAAAGAACTTTAATTTCCGCTATAAATCGGCATTTTGAGTTATAGAAAGAAAGCGCTGTCTATTTTAACATGGGGTTCGTAATCGAACTTATCGATGAAAGGATGGATGATTCGTGAAGGCTGGTACGGGGAAGAGGTCGAGGTGGAGTGCAATGCTCCGATATGTACTGATGGCGATATTGGCTTGTTCGCTGACAGGTGGCGCGCAGATCGCCCCAAAACAGGCGGCCGCTGAAGGAGGAAGCACGCAAGCAACGGAGGCGGTTTATACGTTTGAGGCGGAGGCGGCGGCAAATACCTACTCCGGCAAAGCCGGTCCGGTTCCTTGCGACACCTGCTCCGGCGGGGCAAAAGTAGGCAACCTTTACCAAGGCTCGGCAATGCAGTTTAACGCGGTGAATGTAACGGAGGCAGGCGTTTATAAGCTAAGCTTGTCCTATATTTCCGGGGATCCCCGTTCGTTTATGGTCAGCGTAAATGGCGGAGAGCGGGAGCGCTTCTCGCCGCCGGCGACGAAGGATTGGAATGCGGTGGGCGTATTCGACTTCGAGGTCCGTTTACAGGCGGGCGATAATACGTTGTCTTTTGACGATGACGGCGGATATGCTCCGGATTTGGACAAAATCAGCTTGACCTTCGTCACGTCCTCGGAGCCGGGAACCGATCCGGGGAACGGTGAAGATCTGGAGCTTGGTGCGCCGCTCAGCACGGTGAAATACGGGCCGATTGCCGTAACCCGGCACGCGAAAGGGATGAGCGTAACCAGCGGCAGTCTGAAGCTGCTCTATAATACGGAAAATGGGCTCTCGGCGTACAGCTGGAAAAATCGCGGTGAAGAGGCCAAGATCCAAGGGGCGTACAGCTCCATTCAGTTGGACCAGTACTTAACCAGCAAGGATTACGCCAAGCATGAGTTCAAGCTGGAAGAGGTGGAGCGGTTCCACGACCGTGGCGGCAAAGGGATCAAGGTCACGGTGAACAACAGGCAGGAAGGTCTGCCGACCCTGAAGCAAATCTACTATATCTATGAGCAGAAGGATTACTTGCTCACTCAAGTTATTGCCGAGCAAGATACGCCGCTCGCAACGAACTATATTGCCCCGCTGATTGTGGATCACCGCGGCGGCGTGGATATCGGCCAATATGGCGACAACCGGGTGCTGGTAGCTCCTTTTGATAACGATGCATGGTCGCGGTATTTGTCCAAGACGATCAACACGGATCTAAACAATCAAAATTATGAAAGCTCGGAACTGACGGCCATTTTCGATAACGACAGCCGTCGCGGCTTTGTGGTGGGTTCGGTTAGCCATGATACGTGGAAAACCGGCATTTATTGGAGCGGATCCAATGACCGTCTGAACAAGCTGAACGTATATGGCGGCTTCACTTCTCTGGCTTCCACGCACGATTCGTTGCCGCATGCCAAGGTCAGCGGGACGACGATTGCTTCTCCGAAGGTGTTTGTTGGATTTTTTACCGACTATCGGGACGGTTTGGAAACCTATGGTCAGGCAAATGCAGTGGAAGCCCCGCCGCTGGCATTTGGTCCCGGTGTTCCGCAAGGGGTTCCGGTGGGCTGGAACAGCTGGGGAGCTGTCGGCAGCAAATTAAGCTACGATCAAGTGATCGAAACCTCCAATTTCTTTAAGGAGAAGCTGCAAGGAGAGTCGTTTAATAACGAAGGTCAGCTGTATATGAACCTCGACTCGTACTGGGATAATATGAACGATGAGCAGCTGGGGCAACTGGTGGATTATATTAAGGCGAACGGTCAAAAAGCAGGCATCTATTACGGCCCGTTCGTCTACTGGGGCGATAATTTGAACCAGACTGTGGAAGGCACGGACGGAAAATATACCTATGGCGATATCGTTCTTCGCGATGCGCAAGGGAATCCGCTGCCGAAGATCGACGGCGCCTATGCCGTCGATCCGACCCATCCAGGGACGAAGCAGCGTATCGACTATTATATGAATCGCTTTAAGGAGCACGGCTTCGAGTATATTAAGCTGGATTTTCTGAGCCATGGCGCATTGGAAGGCCAACACTTTAACCCGCAAGTTTTTACTGGTATTCAGGCTTATAACGAAGGAATGGCTTACATCGTGGATGCGCTGGACGGCTCGATGTTCATCAGCGCGTCGATCGCGCCGCTGTTCCCCAGCCAATACGCGCACAGCCGGCGGATCTCCTGCGATGTTGACGGTTCGCTGGGCAGTACGGAATACCAGTTAAACAACCTGACCTACGGGTGGTGGCAAAACGGAACCATCTACCGCTACACGGATCCGGACTATATGACGTTGGAGAAGGGCGGCTCGCTGCTTGGAGCGCAAACCCGAGTGAACGCGGCGGCGATTTCCGGTACTGTGTTCCTCAACTCGGATGATGTGGCGAATCAGACGGCCCGGGAATATATGGAGCAGCTGCTGGTGAACCCGGCGGTGAATGCGGTGGCGAAGAAAGGGCTAGCATTCCGGCCGATGGAGGGCAACACCGGAACGGCAGCGGCGGACGCTTACATCTTAAAAGACGGCGGGGGATATTATCTCGCGATCTTCAATTTCACGAACGAGCCGGTGGAACGGACGATCTCCTTCGAGCGGGCTGCCATGGACAACAAAGGGAAGTCCGGCTTCCGCGTGACGGATCTGTGGACTGGTGAAGAATGGCGTGAGAAAACGGAGCTGCACGTCACACTGCAAGGGGCCGAGTCGAAATTGCTTCAGCTTGTTCCTGTTGCGGGGGGCGGAAAAAAATAAACAAAAAAAGGAGCCGTGAATCTCGGCTCCTTTTTAATTTGTTACAGCACCCAAGCGCCCACAATCCCCGCAACGATGCCAAGGATGACCACTGAGGCGAACAAGAATCCCAACACCTTGCGCGGGAACGAACGCGACACCATCAGCAGAGACGGCAGGCTGACAGCCGGCAGCGTGATGAGCAGGGCTGCAGCTGGGCCTGCGCCAAGCCCAAGCGCGGTGAACGATTGAATAATCGGAATTTCCGCAGCCGTCGGAATGACGAACAACGTGCCGACGAGGGCAAACAACAGGATGGCCAGAATGCCGCTGCCCAACTCAACGGGGAACAAGACGCCTTGGAAGGCTCCCAGCAGCAAGACGGATAACAGATACGCCGGTACAACGTTCAGGATCATCATCCCGAGGCTCTTCAACCAGCGAAGAGCGAACGGCCCCTCGTTCTTCTGTTCGGCTGCCGCTTCCGCCTTTTCCAGCTCCGCTGGCGCGGGAACCTGCTGGCCTTTCGCCAGACGGTTGGCGAGGTAACTTACCCCAAACGTCAGCACGATGCCAAACACGAGGCGGAGCAAAGTAAATTTCCAGGACAAGACAAAGGTCATGAAGATCAATGTCGCCGGATTCAGTACAGGATTACCCAGCCAGAAGGCCAGGCTGGCGCCGACGGATACATTGCGTTTCCGCAGGCCGGCGGCGATAGGGGCGGCACAGCAGGTGCACATCATCCCCGGCAAGGAGACGATACCGCCCAGAAACGTGCTCTTAAACCGGCTGCTGCCGAGCACTTTATATAACCATTGAGCCGGCAGGAGCACCTGGACAAGCGATCCAAGCAAAATCCCGAGCACGGCGGCCTTCCAGACCGATTTGAAATAGGCGGCTGCATAATCGACCGCGGCACTCCATGAAATGGGACCGGAAGCATCTGATCCAAGGATCGAAGAGCCAATCGAATGCTCGGTGGCGGCTTTGAACGCTTTTCCATAATAAGGCCACCACTTGACATAACTTAGGCCAGCGATGGCTATGATGAGAAACAGAACGACAAATATCGCCGTTTTGCGTTTATCCAAACCGCGTGGTTGCTGTTGCGGATAGTTGCCGCTTGATGATGAAACCATAGACTTCATTTCCCTTCACATATGATTCAAAATTTGAACTAAGACACGAAATATAGTATACCATACGATGGCAAGTGAACTACATTGAATCTGCTGGTAAGCGAGAAGCGGGACGGTTGCCATTTGTAATTCAACGGAGTACGCTTAAATAAGCATAAGCTAGAAAATCCTATATCGATACGTAGGGAAGGATTGTGATCCGTCATGTCTACTGTTGAACCTATAAAATTAACATCCTTGTCCAGCAAAGGAGGCTGCGGCTGCAAAATCGGCCCGGCAGACCTCATGCAAGTGATTCGAAGCCTCCCGCCAACGGTGCCGAATCCAGATCTGCTGGTGGGGCTTGATACAAGTGATGATGCCGGGGTATATCGGTTAAACGATGACCTCGCGCTGGTGCAAACGGTCGATTTCTTTACACCAATCGTTGACGATCCGTACGCGTTTGGCCAAATCGCCGCCGCAAATGCGCTCAGCGATATTTACGCGATGGGCGGCAAGCCGCTCACCGTGCTGAACATTGTAGCTTTTCCGATTTCCACTTTGGATAAAAGCATTCTGGCCGACATCCTGCGCGGCGCAGGAGACAAGGTGCAAGAAGCTGGAGCGACGCTGGTGGGCGGTCACTCCATCGACGACAAAGAGCCGAAATTTGGCTTAGCTGTTACGGGATTGGTTCACCCGGACAAAGTGAGAACGAATGCTGGCGCCAAGCCGGGGGACAAGCTGATTTTAACGAAGCCGATCGGCGTTGGCATCATGACCACCTCGATCAAGAAGGATCAGCTCAGCGCGGAAGAGACGAAGCGGGTCACCGAAGTCATGTCGACCTTAAACAAAACGGCTGCTGAAGTCATGGAATCATACGATGTGCACGCGTGCACAGACGTAACCGGCTTTGGCTTAATGGGACATGCCCTGGAGATGGCCAAGGGCAGCGGAACCGGCATCACCATCTTCCAGAGCCGCGTGCCGGTGCTTCCACGCGTGCGGGAATTGGCGGAGCAAGGATTTGTCCCTGGCGGAACGAAGAACAATTTCGCGCATGTGGAAGCGAACATTACGTTCCCGGACTCGCTGGATCAGATCGGCCGATACATCCTGTGCGATGCGGTGACATCGGGAGGCTTGCTGATTTCTGTGAATCCGGATCAAAGCGAGCAGCTGTTGGATGAACTGCAGAAAGCCGGCGTGGAAGCGAGCTTGATCGGCGAGGTCACCGCAGAGAACGCGGGCCATATTGTGGTCGAAGCCTAGGAAGGGGTTTGCAGCATTGGATATGTTTCAGGATATAGGCTTGCAGGAATGGGCGGAGCAGCGAGAAAGCGGCAAAGCGATCACCATGATTGACGTTAGATCGCCCTCCGAGTTCGCCGAGTCCACGATTCCAGGCAGTTTGAATATCCCGCTGTTTGATGATCAGGAGCGGGCGGAAATTGGAACTTTATATAAGCAGGTGAGCGTAGACGCCGCCAAACAACGCGGGCTTGAGATCGTTTCAGCCAAGCTGCCCGACTTTGTCCGGAAGTTTGCGGAAATCCCGGGGCGTAAAGCGGTGTTCTGCTGGCGTGGTGGGATGCGAAGCCGAACGACGGCGACGCTGCTCAGTCTGATGGATATCCATACGTACCGGCTGGCCGGCGGATATCGCGCTTATCGCCAATGGGTTGTCAGCACGCTCGAGCAGATGGAGTTTGCTCCTGAACTCACCGTGATTCACGGGAATACGGGAAGCGGCAAAACCTTGCTGCTTCGCAAGCTTCAGGAACAAGGGTATCCCGTTATCGATCTGGAGAAGATGGCGGGGCATCGGGGCTCGGTGTTTGGGCAAATTGGGCTGCAGGCGCATAACCAGAAGATGTTCGACTCGCTGCTGTTGGATGATCTCCTGCGTTATCGGGAAGCGCCTTACGTGTTGATGGAGGCGGAAAGCAAACGAATCGGCAAGGTGGTTGTCCCTGAATTCCTCATGGAGAAGAAAGAGCAGGGGCGGCATATCCGGATCGATCTGCCAACGGACGTACGGGTGCAGATCATTTTGGAGGATTACGAGCCTTGGAACAATCCGGAGGGCTGTCTGCTAGCGTTCCGAAAAATCAAATCCAGAATCCATACGCCCATCGCTGCGGAAATCGAACAAAGCCTGCTTGCAGGCCGCTATGACCGCGCGGTTGAGCTTCTTCTAACTTACTACTATGATCCTCGGTATGCCCATACAGAAGGGCAATACGAGGGGGCGGAATTTACGGTGATTCGGGCCAACACGGTTGACGAAGCCGTCATGGAAGTTCAACGACTCTTACCGAAGTCGGTTTGATTCGGGGAATTTCTTCTTAACAGCTCGCAGAGGTTCTGCGGGCTGTTTTTTTGCTAAGCCGTTTTAGGGATGGTAAATTCAGCCAATTGCATTTACAATGGAAAAGAAAAATGGGTAAATGTGGGAAGGTGAAACGGTTGAAGCAACAGTTAAATCTAATCAGCAAAGCAGCACGGCAAAAGCCGCCTGTCAAATTGGCATTTCTTGGTTTGGTGGCGCTTTCAGTGGCCTTGCCGCAGGGGGCGGCGCTGGCAGAGGAGGCCACAACCTCTACGTCAACAACGACGACGATCGTAAACACCGGGAACTTGGGAACCGATCCGTCCAAGCAAGGGGAGGCAGTTGCCGATTCGTCTCGTGCCAAAATTACGAAGGAGCAGGCTATCGCTAAGGTTCGGGAGTTGTTTCCGGTTTTGAAAGAGGCGACAGTGAACCAGGTCGAATACGGGATTCATAATGTGTACCCTGCACCAAGCTATCAGGATGTCTGGACCATTCATTGGCAAGTTGAAGTTGGCAATGGGAGTCACAGCTTTTCAAGCAGGGTGGATGCCATCACCGGGGATTTGATGAGCACCTATATTACCTTTCCGCGACAAGGCAATAAGGTCTATTATCCTCCGAAATTAACGAGAGAGCAGGCTTCGGAACAAGCGAAGGCCTTTCTCGCCAAAGCTGCTCCATCGTTATCAGCCGATGAGGTGAAAGAAAGTGATTCTCTTTTTTACTTGGATTCGCAGGCTTTATTTGGTCCGGTACAGTATGATTTTTCTTTCGATGTTCTGAAGAATGGGCTGCCCTCCGGTTTTGAATCCATTCATATCACGGTAACCGGCGATGGAGAAGTCGTCTTTTTTAGCCGTTCTGAGGAGAGGTTGGAATATCCGTCCTCCGTTCCGACGGTTTCTAAAGCGGAAGCGGAGAAGAAGTTCCGAGACGAGTTCCAGGTTGAACTGGGGTATGTCCCGGTACGGAAGAACGGTGCCATTTCCGATTGGATCCTGGCTTGGCAGCCGGTTTCGGATGCTTTCCTGGCCATTAACGCCCAGACGGGACGCAAGATGAACAGTGAAGGTACAGAGCTGACCTCCACCACGATTACAATTAGCGATGTTCCAGCCGGGACCAAGATATTTGAGCCGCGCACTTCTAAAGTGGAATTAACATCTGATGAAGCCGCGAAGTTGGTGGAACAAACGGTTTTTATTCCAGAAGGCCGGAAGCTTAGATATCCGAGTATGAACAGCGATTACAGGAATCCGGAGAGGAAGACATGGAGCTTAAGATGGGAAGAGGAGCGCCAGAACCTGACGGGACCGATGTATTTCCCGGCCCAGACGTACGCCACGGTCGATGCCTTGAGCGGACAAATTCTCGAGTTCCAGATTGAAGCCTTTAATTATGGCGAGCCGCGTGAACCGTTGGCGCCTCCGCCTGGAGCAGCGAAACTGAATTATGAGCAAGCGAAACAGCGCGCCTTGGAATGGGTAAACCAGTTATATCCGCAAGCGAGCCGGAACCTAAAACTGATTGAACGCGGGGAATCTTGGAGTCGCCTCTCGAATGGAGAGCAATTCCGCTTCGAATTGACCCGTTACGTTAATGACCTTCCGGTGCTCGGTGGAGGGGTTTTTATTACGGTCGATGCGTATGGTCGGTTGTTCTTCTATTCTGTGAACCACGAGCAAATTCCGGAGGATCTGCCGAACGGCCAAACAGCAACCGTAACAGCGGAGCAAGCACTCCAATCGTACCTGGACAACTTTAAATTAGAATTGCAGTATAACCAGATCGGCGGGTATATGATTGATAATACCTACGTGGATCCAAAGGTATACCTCGTTTACTCACCGCAATTCAAGGATCCAGGAACGTCTTTTCAAGTGCTGAATGCCGTGACGGGCAAGTGGGTGACGACGTATGAGGGCATCCGCATGGAACCAACGCGGGGCGACATCGAGCCCAAGGATGTGAAGGGCCACTGGGCAGAGGCGGATTTGAAGACCCTGGTTCAATACCGCATTCTAGAAACGGATGAGCAAGGGAACCTGAACCCCAATGAGACGATCACGGTGGGGGACTGGCTGACCTATGCCGTGAAGGCGGCGAATCCTTATTATACAAGCTACGTGCTGGCATCCCCGTCTGCCGCGTCCGCAGAGGTCTCGATGGACGACAAGTATTCCCAGGCGGTGAAGTACGCTGCCGATTTGGGGTGGATCGATCCGGCCGAGCCGTTACAACTGGATCAGAAGTTGACCCGGGAGCAGCTGGCCGTATTGCTTACCTCGATGGTCAAATACGATCGCTTGGCGGCGAATTTCTTCGGCAAAGACGCATTCATCAACCAGTTCAGCGATGCCAAGCAAATCACTCGCCCCGGCGAGGTCACCATAGCGGTTCGACTCGGATTGCTGCAAGGCCAGAACGGCAAATTCAACCCGCAGCGCCAAGTCACCAAAGCCGAAGCCGCTTCTATCCTGATGAGATTGGTGAAGCTCCAAGGTCATACCGATCAGCCGATTGCCTCGCAGTAAGCCCCAGGATAGAGTGTTGACTCTCCCCTTTGAGGAGGCATTACGCTCCGGGATTGCCCACAATGATGAGAAAGTTCAACAGCTCATCGAAAGACATCTGGATTTTATGAAAAAATATGGTCAGAAGGACAACAAAACGGGCTGGCGTATTACTTGCTGGCAGCGGCTGAAGCTTATGCAGCTACCGTATCGGGTACCGCCGGCAGTGATCAGTAATCCATATGAGGCCAATCCCACAAAGGCTCCCGTGACCTGAGGTCCGGGGCCTTTTTACATTCCGCGTGCTGAATTAAGACAGACACTTATGGTAAAATCAGGTTACTGCTGAGGGCGTGGAGTAGAGTGGCACCTTTACCAGGGAAAGGAGTTGGATCGATGTTAAAGTGGTTTCAATATAATTGGCAAGTCCGGGACGAATGGTTTCACTGGTGTGAGAACATTCCTGAAGAAGAGCTGCTGCGCAAGCGGGTTGGCGGTGTGGGGAGTATTTTACAGACCTTATTTCATATCGTTGATGTTGAATGGAGCTGGATCCGTACCATCGAAGGGAAGCCGGATTTTCAGGAGGACTTCAAATCATTTATGTCCTTGGAATTGGTGAGGAAGCTGTCGGATTCCTTTCATACGGAAGTCGAGGCATTTCTTCAAACTTGGACCCCAGAGATGGAGGGACTGCTTGTGACCGATTCCTGGGGAAGAGAGTTTACGCAAGGTGAAATCCTCCGTCATATCATTGCCCACGAGATTCATCATATCGGTCAGCTGTCCGTGTGGTCACGGGAATTGGGGAAGGTGCCGGTGTCGCCGAATTTTATTGACCGAGGCCTTCGTTAGCTTTTGATCAAAAAAGGGTAACCTAATCCATATCTCCCAAATGACGACGGAGGAGGAAACGACTTTGAGACAAAACATTCAGGTGCCCTTTGGTTATGAACCTCCGGCCCCGAGCCGGAAAGGGACGTTCATTTTCTACGATTCCTTTGAGTCTATTTCAGACGAAGAGCTGCTGCGGGCCGCCGAAGAGGCGGAGACCCGCAAGTTTGCGAAGCTGGTCCTTTATCCGCTGCACGAAGAAACGGTGAGACGGATGTCGAAAGAACCGGTGAGTCCTTTCTATCGCAGAGAGGACCGGCTGCATGCATGGAGACGAGAGCAGAAGGGAACCGGTCCGGCGATCCTTGTGGAAGGCTGGGAAGGCAAGCGAAAAAAGTATACGCCCATCGACACAGCCCTTCGCCACCTGACGGAGGTGTATCCGGCTCCCCATTTCCTGTATCTGACTCCGGAGATGGCGAACCAATTTGCTTCCTTCTCCTCTTTTGAGGAGTGGATCGTCAAGATCCGGCTTCTGCTGGCGGCCGAGCCGAGTCATCCCCATCCGCGGCTGGAGAAGTACAGCCATCGTTGGGATTTGTCCGGTACACGGTTAGATTTCGCTTGAAGACGTGGGGTCCATTTACTTTGCAGGAGGGAAGAGGATGAAATCGATTTGCGTATTTGCCGGCTCGCGATTTGGCGAAGACGAACAATACCGCATCCAGGCGGAACAGCTGGGAAAAGTCATGGCACAGCGGGGATACCGCTTAATTTATGGTGGTTCGAGGCATGGGCTGATGGGTGCCGTAGCGAATGCGATCTTGGAGGCAGGCGGTGAAGCGATTGGCGTCATGCCCTCCGGTTTGATTCACGGTGAAATGGCGCACCCGGGGCTGACGCAGTTTATCGAGGTCGAAGGCATGCATGCCCGGAAGGCGAAGATGAGCGAGCTCGCAGACGGGTTCATCGCTCTGCCCGGTGGATTTGGCACGTTGGAGGAATTGTTTGAGGTGCTGTGTTGGCTGCAAATCGGTATCCACCAGAAGCCGGTTGGCGTTCTCAATGTGCAGGGCTATTATGAGCCCCTGATGGAGTTGGTGAATTCCTGCATCCGAGCGGGCTTTGTCCATCCCGGGCATGAAGCCTTGATTAATGTCGCCGAGGAACCAGAAGAATTGTTGATGCGGATGGAGAATTTTGTACCGGTCATTGCAGAGAAGAAATGGAAGCAGGGGTGAAGCGACTCCCGTGAAGTTTAGGCATACAAAAAGAGACGGAGGCGATAAAATGGACAGAATCAACACATCGCATCGGAGCAAAAGCCTCTGGACGATCACTTGCTTGCTGCTGCTTGTGACCCTCTTGATTGGAGGATGTTCGGGGGCTGCTCGCAATCCTTCGTCTTCGGCTGGCGAAGGAACGGGGGCTTCCGGCTCCAACGGGACGGAGACGAACCAAGGGCAGACGCCCCCTTCAACCCCTGAAGCGCCGGAGGAACCGGAGAAACCGGCTGATCCTGCCGCCAAACTGCTGGATGAGCTCAGCACCGATGAGAAAATCGGCCAGCTTGTTCTGGTAGGCATGGATGGAACGGAGCCAAATGACGTGACTCGGCAGCTCATTGAGGAGTATCACGTGGGGGGCTTTATTTTCTATAAAAACAACATCCAGGACACCAAGCAGGCGCTGGCCTTATTTAACGGCTTGAAAACCGCTAACCAGAACAAGGCGGTGCCGCTGTTTCTGAGCGTGGACGAAGAAGGCGGACGGGTCAGCCGCATGCCTGGCGAACTTGCGAAGTTGCCCGCCGCTCGCAAAATCGGTAATACCGGCAGCACGGAATTGGCGGGGCAAATCGGCGAGATCATTGGGAAAGAGCTGGCCGGCTTCGGACTGAACCTGGACTTTGCCCCGGTGCTTGACGTCAACAGCAATCCGGATAATCCAGTGATTGGGGATCGGGCATTTGGCACGAAGCCGGAGATCGTTAGCCGTATGGGTATTGCCGTAATGAAGGGAATTCAGGAGCAGGGGATCATTCCGGTCGTAAAGCATTTTCCGGGACATGGGGATACTTCGGTGGATTCGCACCTGGGGTTGCCCGTGGTAGAGCATGACTTGGACCGGCTGCGGAAGCTGGAGCTGGTGCCCTTTAAGCAGGCGATTCAAGAGGGGGCGGATGTCGTCATGATCGCTCACCTGTTGATGCCCAAGCTGGACCCTGATCATCCGGCTTCCTTCTCCAAGGCGGTGATTCATGACTTGCTGCGGGAGGAGCTGGGATACGAGGGGACGATCATTTCCGATGATATGACGATGGGCGCCATCGTGGAGCATTACGATATCCGTGACGCGGCCGTGCAGTTCATTCAGGCCGGCGGGAACATCGTGCTCGTGGGCCGTGACGCAGAGAAGGAGAAGCAGGTGATTCAGGCGTTGCGCGATGCCGTCAACTCCGGCAAGATTTCAACGGAAACGTTGGATGAACGAGTGTATGATGTGCTGAAGCTGAAGCAGAAATATCAGCTCAGCAACGACCCTGCGCAGGGACCAAATACGAAGCAATTAAATCAGGATATCAGCGATATCCTTAAGCCTTACGGGCTTTGACCCCTGGAGCTGTCCGGGCGGTACTGGTGCTGGTAACGATCCAGATCAATTCGTCCGCCTGGCAGCACTTCAACGCCTTCCGCCTCCAGGTTCCAGGTCTGCTCTTGGAAGGCGGATTCGTCTTGCAATGCGATGTGCCCCTTCCCGTTCACAACCCGGTGCCATGGTAGTCCGTATTTGCTGCTCATGCTGTGAAGAATGCGGACCACCTGCCTCGCGGCACGGGGACTTCCTGCTGCGGCAGCGATTTGGCCGTAGGTCATCACTTTGCCTGGCGGGATGGAGGAGATGATTTCAATCGTTCGTGCGGTAAATGGCTGCATGATGAACAACTCCTTATTTTCAAGGTTGTCTATACCGTTATATACCACGCCGCAATCGTAAGTTCCAGCGCTACCTTATCCGTCCCAGCCAGGAACAGAGGAGGATCGCTGCTATGGTAACGATCCGCCGGCTCCAAACGTATATAGGTCAAAGGCAGACGGGAGGGATAGGTTTGCAACGGTGGAGGATGCTGGGGTATCCGGAGAAATGGATTTTATATGCGGTTTTATTTATGTTCACGGTGATTGGGATGAAATATGCCATCAGCACGAGGTTGCCAGATGGCGGACGGCCGCCTTATTTGTTCCTAATCTGGAACGTGTTTTTGGCTTGGATTCCGCTTGGGCTGGCAGTTCTGCTCGATGTGATTCACTTGATCCCATCGCGAACAGTCAAGGTGGCTTTAGGCGTTCCGGTTGGGCTGTTATGGCTGTTTTTCTATCCGAATGCGGCATATCTCATCACCGATTTGCTGCACCCGTTTAACCGCTACCCGATTGCAGCAGGCACCCGGTTCTGGGAAGAGCTGTTGTTCTGGGATCACCTTTTAACGTTGTTGTTTGCCGCGTTACTCGGTTTGGCGCTGGCAACGGTATCCTTGGCATCCGTACATCACCTGGTGCGGCGAGCGGGAGGCAGCTTGGCAGGCTGGGCGTTTGCCGTCCTCGTGCTGCTGCTGAGCAGTTTCGGCATTTATCTCGGCCGCTTTATCCGCTGGAACAGCTGGGACCTGCTCAGGCATCCGGGATATGTGCTCGAGGAAACATTAGCTTATTTCACCGATGCCGCGAACGTGGCGCATATGGTGGGATTTTGCAAATGGATCTTTCTCATTACCTTCTTCTGTTATGTGGTGCATTACGGGTTGGCGAGAATTTATCACACCTCGGAACGGGGGCAAGGGATAAGGGGTAACAGAAAAATCGAAGCGAGATCCGGGGGGATGGGACATGACGGAAATGAAAGAGCAGCTGCGGCGGCAGTTTCCAGTCCTGGAAAGTGAGCGGCTGGTGCTGCGACGGCTGCTTCCGGAGGATGCGGAGGCGATGTTTCGCTGCATGTCCGATCCGGCGGTGCGCGCCTTTACGGATCTGAATCCGGGGAAACTGCTGTTTCCCGGTCGACTCTATCGCTACTTCGAGGAATCCTACCGGTTTTTGCGGGATCTACACTTTGCTGTGATTCGTAAAACGGAAGGGGATTGGATTGGGTTGTGCTCGCTGCAGCATTGGGATATTGAGGGGCAAACGGCACGGCTCGGTTATCTGATCGCCCCGGCGTATTGGAACCAGGGCTATGCAACCGAGGCGGCAGCGAGTGTGCTGTATTTCGCCTTTGAGACGCTTGGACTTGGTTCCGTTGAAGCGCGCTGCAGCCCGGACAATCCGGCATCAGAGCGCGTCCTTCGGAAATGCGGTCTGCGGGAAGCAGGTAGGCTCTCCCCGGCGGGACGCAGAGGCCAAAAATGTGTGCTCAAGCGATATATCATCGAAGGGAAGTCCTTTGAAACATAAGTGATCGTTTTTGTTACACAAATGAAATATAGCTGTGATCAAACCCTAATAGAAAGGGGGTACACTTATTACATGACCCCCTTTTGAATATATATCTCTCTTAAGAACCCGAAGGACGTTGTCGGGTTCTCTTTTTTTTGACTACAGAGGAACGGTGACTTTCTGTTTATTTTTGAAATAGACCCATTCCTGAAATCCGATTTCTTTCAAACGTTGAGCGACTTCTTCCCATTCATCTCCAACCCGGGACGGGATGTGGGCATCGGAGCCAAAGGTGACGGAAACCCCGAAATGAAGGGCCCGTTCGAGAATGGAATCGTCAGGATACCATCCGCCGCTCAGCTTGGTTTTCCCGGAGGTGTTAATTTCAATGGCCACCCCGTGCTCGGCAATCGTTTTTAATGTATCGTCAATCGCTTGTGCAGCCGGAATATCCGTAAATGCCGGGTAGTTGCCCTTCATCGCGTCGATGTGTCCCATAATCTGAAACAAACCGCTGCGGGCCGATTGGCGGATCAAATCGTAATAGGCTTCTTTGCTGGCTACTTTCTCCTCTTGGCTAAGGCCCTTCCAACGATTTTTGTTGAAGATGCTTACCTCACCAACGCTATGAACCGAACCGATAATATAATCAAAAGGATACTGGTTCAGCATATTCCGATAAGCGCCCAGATGTTCCGGGAAGAAATCCGATTCGATCCCCAGCAGAACATCGATTCGGCCAGCGTACTCCTGCTTTAACTTCAGCACTTCCTCAACATATCCGGCAAAAGCTTGTTTGCCCATGGCGATTCGGGGAAAAGGCTGATCCTCATTATGGCCGAAGTATGGCGTATGATCGCTGATCCCGATGACCGATAATCCGGCAGCCAGTCCGGCTTCAATGTAATCGCGGATGTTCCCGTCCGCATGGCCGCAGCGGAAATGATGGGTGTGAAGGTCAAACTTCATGGAAGACGGCTCCTTTCTGTTGCGTTGAGGTGTTGTGCCCGATGAGCACGAAGTATCTCCGTTTACTCAGAACTGATAAAATGGGTTTCCGGCATGCCCTTCAGGTCGCCCAGAAACTGCTGCATCGCCGAGTTAATATATCGGCTGGATTTATAGATGACGCCAACCGGGTGAGTGACTTCAAGCTCAGGGATTGGCACAACCTTTAGCGTACCCTGTTTCAATTCGCGTAATATCGATTGCCGTGAAATGATCGCCGCCCCGAGATTGATCTCTACCATCCGTTTGACTTCCTCACTGCTGGACAACTCCATCACGATGTGCGGTTCGATGTTATGTTGCCGGAAGACCTCGTCGATAAACCGCCGTCCGACCGTATCGGGAGACAGCATAATCATCGGGATGCCGCGCAGTGAATCCAGCGTGGGAGATGGGTTGCTTGCCAAGGGGTGCAGCGGAGAAACGACGAATTCGAACGTATCATAATACAACACCGACGAGAGCACTTGCGGGTTGTTTTCGATTAAATACCCGATCCCGATGTCAACTAGCCCTTGCTCCACGTTCTGATAAATTTGGCTGGAGGGCATGGATTGAATGGTGGTTTTGATCAGCGGGAACTGGTCTTGGAAGTACGATAAGATCCGCGGCAGAATTTGAATGGCGATCGATGTGGTAGTCCCTAACACAATATGGCCTTGCGGGGTATGCTCCATATCGGACAGCTTCTGCTTGAGTTCTTCAACGATGTCCAGAATGCGTTCCGCTTGCTCCAGGAATACTTGCCCCCGGTCCGTCAGGGTAACCGGTTGGTTGCGGTCAACCAATACGGTGTTAAACTCATCCTCCAGGCTTTTGATTTGAGCCGAGACTGCGGGTTGGGTCAGGTTGAGCAGTTCGCCAGCCTTTCGGAAGCTTTTTGTTTTGGAGATCGTAATCAACGTCTCCAACTGACTAATATTCACCAGAAGGCCTCCTTTCTTTCCCGTTCCTTGGGAAATGCGCCGGATACGGCGCATTCCTCCATGATTAATTCATTATAGGGGAATTTCGTTGGCTAAATCAATGACACGACATTCGACTGTGTTCGACAAAATCCTACTTCAGCATCAGTTTTGTCTCCATGATTCGATTTTTAATGACTTATTCCTAGGAATAAAGTATAATAAGTTTTAACTAAATGTTGGGTCTATTGTATTGTAAAGTTATTCTTCTAGTGAAAAGGGGCGCATCCTTTTGAAAGCAGAAGTCATAAATCCTTTTCTTGAATCCGCTCGTTCGGTTATTCAGCAGGTTGTTCAAGTTTCGCCTTCGACCGGGAGTATGGGAGTTAAAGAAGTGATTCCCGTACAGGATCATATATGGATTCAAATCGGAATGACGGGCCATTTCAGCGGCATGGTGGTGTTCGGGCTGCAAGAGGCCGTAGCACTGCGCATCGTTTCGGCGATGATGGGCGGATTCGTCCTGACAGAGATGGATGAAATGGGGCAAAGCGCGATTTCCGAGCTGGGCAACATGATCAGCGGGAATGCCAGCACCATTTTGTCCAATCAAGGAATTGTTGTGGATATTACGCCTCCGCAGGTCCTCAAGATGGAGCAGGCGGCGGGGATTGGTCCACGCAAGGCGCTTTGCATTCCGCTGTTGATGGACGGCATCGGCGAACTGGACATTCAAGTGATGATCTCTTAAGATTAGGTACAGCAGAAAGTCAAGTGCCAGCATTTTATACATACGGTTTCGTGAACAGAAGATGACTTTTTGAACTACCTCTTGAAGGGATGTTACAGTGCGTATGTCGTTAGAAGGCAAAATCGTTGTCGTCACCGGCGCATCCAGCGGGATTGGCGCTTTGGCGGCGCAGAGGTTGTCTGAGCGCGGCGCTGTGGTCGTTCTGGCTGCCCGGAATGCGGAGAAGCTGAACCGGGTTGCGGCGAGTCTGGCCGGACCTTATCGGGTACTGGAGATGGACGTTGGCAGCGACGCTTCCGTGAAGGAAGGATTCGACCAGGTCCTGACGGAGTTTGGACAGGTGGATGTCCTGTTAAACAATGCAGGTTACGGCAAGTTCGAATCCTTGGACCAAATGCCGATTTCCGAATTTGCGGAGATGATGAACGTCAATTACATAGGTATGGTTCGGTGCACGAAGGCGGTTCTTCCGTCCATGAAGGCTGCCCGTTCCGGACGGATCGTTAATGTCGCTTCGATGGCCGGCAAGATCGGCACGGCCAAGTCTGCGGCCTACACCGCGACGAAGCATGCGGTTATTGGCTTTAGCAGCGCATTGCGTCAAGAGGTCCGGGAGTACGGCATTACGGTGTCGACGATTAATCCGGGACCGATTGATACGCCTTTTTTTGACATTGCGGATCCAAGCGGCGGTTATGTCAACAACGTGCGTTGGATGATGCTCAATCCGGAGCGCGTGGCCAAAGCGATGGTAAAGGCGGCAGAGAAAGGCACGATGGAGATCAACCTGCCTTGGATCGCCGGCGCAGGAGCGAAGTGGTACCAGATGTTCCCGCGACTCGCGGACCGGTTAAGCTATCGAATGATGAATAAGAAATAGCCTGCCTGTGAAGGCAGGCTATTTGCGTCGGTGTAAATTTGTTGTGACTTAGGCTTATCGCATATAATGAAAATATTGGCATAGGACATCAAGTACTTTGAAAATAAAGGATGAATGGCGAAATGACGAATATTACATTTGCCGGGCTGGGAATTGGCGAGCCGTTGACCGCAGCCTTGCTGGACTACGGAATATCGGAACCGACACCGGTTCAGGCCGAGTGTATCCCTGCGGCGTTGGAAGGCCGGGATATTCTTGCACAATCCCAGACCGGAACGGGGAAGACGCTGGCTTACCTGCTGCCGTTGCTGCAACGGATTACCCCTGAAGAGAAGACGTTACAGGGGTTAATTTTGGCACCTACCCAGGAGCTGGCGATGCAAATTCTGCGGGAGGCGGAGAAGTACGGAGAAGCGCTGGGGATCCGAAGCCAGGCGTTAATCGGCGGAGCTGCGATCAAGCGCCAGCTGGAGAAGCTGAAGCAGCACCCCCAACTTGTCGTAGGAACGCCGGGCCGGATTCGTGAAATTTTAGCGCTCCGCAAGCTCAAGCTGCATACGCTGCGCACCGTGGTTGTGGACGAAGTGGATCAAATGTTCCAACTTGGCGGCACAGCGGACGTGGAGCACATTCTGCGCGGGACGTTGCGGGACCGCCAGCTGATGTTCCTGTCGGCGACAATTAACCCGGATATTCGGGCATTGGCGGCGAAAGAGATGAAGGAGCCGCTGGAAATCGGGATTGAACCGGAGCACCGAACGTCCAAAACGGTGGAGCATCTTTACTTCTTATCCGAAGCGCGGGATAAAATCGATATGCTGCGGCGGATCGTACGCCACTTCGAACCCGAGCGGACCATTGTATTTATCAATAATACGGATCAGATCGCTGAAGTTGAAGCGAAGATGAACTATGTAGGTCTCAGCGCTGGCGCTTTATATGGAGATGCGGACAAAACGGCGCGCAGCCTGACGCTGAAGCGATTCCGCGAAGGGAAAATCCGCGTGCTGGTGGCGAGCGATGTTGCTGCCCGCGGACTGGACATTGAGAATTTGGCTCTGGTCGTGAACCTCGATCCGCCCATTGATTCCGAGCATTACGTTCACCGAGTCGGCCGAACTGGCCGGATGGGGCGGAAGGGTCTGGCCGTTTCGATCGTGACGCCGCAAGAAGAATTCATTATGCGTAAATTCGCTCGGGAACTGGGCATTGAGATTGAGCCCAAGGCGTTATATAGCGGGAAGCTGGTGGATGCTGGTGAGGCAGGTTCCGGCAAGCGAACCCGGCCCACTGTTGGCGGCAAGCTTGGTGCAGACAAGGCGCCTCGCCGCAAAGGCACAACGGGGAGCGCTGGCCGTACAGCAGGGGAAGGCGGTAACGGACGGACATCCCCGTCGGCACAGATTTCCGGCCGATCTGCTTCCAGTCATGGAGGATCGCGGAAGGTATCGCCCACCGCTGAGCGAAAGAAGGAGCGTCTTCAGGATCGGAAGAATAAAGGGGCTCCAAAGTGGTTGAAAAATAAGCCGCCGCGCAGTTAGGCGGATCGTGGGAGGCGTTAGGTTTGAGTGGAAGTGAACTGCCCGTATTGCAGGTCGACGAGCTGAGCGGCGGCTACAGCTTGGGAAGGCCTGTACTTCACGAGATTAGCTTCGAGGTGAAGCCGGGGGAAATGGTTGGGCTGATCGGGTTAAACGGGGCCGGTAAGAGCACAACCATGAAGCATATTCTGGGACTGATGACTCCGCATCAGGGAGAAATTCGCATTTCCGGCAATACGCGGGACGATGCGCCGGAGGCCTATCAGTCGCAGCTGGCCTTCGTTCCGGAGTCGCCGTTGCTCTATGAGGAATTGACAGTACGGGAGCATTTGGAGTTTGCAGCCCGGGCCTACGGCGTCGAGCCGGCAGCTTACCGGGAGCGGGCGGACCATCTGCTGAAGCTGTTCCATATGGAAGAGAAGGCGGACAGCCTGTCCGCCCATCTCTCCAAAGGGATGAAGCAGAAGGTGATGATCATGTGTGCGTTTGTCGCCCGGCCGCCGTTGTATATTATCGATGAACCGTTTCTTGGATTAGACCCGCTGGGCATCCGGTCGCTGCTTGATTTCATGTTGGAAATGAAACAAGGCGGCGCCTCGATTCTATTGAGCTCGCATATTCTGTCAACGATTGAAAATTACTGCGACCGCTTTATCGTCCTGCACCGGGGGAGAGTTCTGGCCCAAGGGACGCTGGCTGAAATCGGGGAACAGGCGCAAGCCTCGGGAGCTTCGCTGGAGCAAATATTCTACGCCTTAGTGAAGGACGGCGAATAGCGATGGAGCTTCAAACGCTGCGAAGCCGGCGGAGAGCAGCCTTCTGGGGCAAAGTGCTCCCGTATTTGCCCTATGTCTTTCAGAGCGGCCTCGCCGTCTTGCTGCTCCTGCTGCTCATTGCGTTTTCGGCTTGGTATACGGCGTTTCTGCAGAACCTTCCGCCCGGTTTGCCGATTCGCTGGATTTTGCTGCTATTATGGGGGCCGCTGACCGTCTATGCCGGATTCCGAACTTATGTGCAGCCGGCGGACGTCATTTTCTTGCTGCCGCAGGAGACGCAAATGAAGGCTTACCTGGCCCCGGCTTTTCGGAACGGACTGATTTATAAGCTGGTTGGGCTCTATATTGTGGTGTTACTGGCTTGGCCGTTATATCAACGCAGCGGCGAGGGCGGGGCCATCCAGCCCTTATGGCTGATGCTGATCGTCTTGCTCTTGCTTAAGGCGTTAAGTGCCTACGGCGCTTGGCAGGAGCTCCGAATTACGACGTCTCGTGCTAGAGCCGGGTACCGCTTGCTGCGCTGGTGCTTCGTGCTGCTGATGACGGCGGCATGGATTTGGCAACCCGCTTGGAAAAGCGCCTTGTTCATGGTACTCGTCAGCCTCAATTACGGCCTGATCTTGCGGTTCCCGATGAAACACAGGGTCCCTTGGGACAACCTGATCGCTGCGGAACGCACAGCGTCCGCTCGGGTGCAGATGATGCTCAGCTGGTTCGTGGACGTGCCGTCAGAAGGTCAGAAGGTGATCCGCCGTCGCTGGTTGTCTGGCATCGGCAACCGGATTCCGTGGCAACCGGCCGAAGCCTACCGTTATCTGTTGGTCAAGACGTTCGTCCGGAGCGAGCTGCTCGGGATCCTGCTTCGCTTAACGCTGCTGGGCATGGTGCTGACAGGATGGAACGATCAGTCGTGGCTCGGACTGGCGATTCACTTGCTGTTTGTGTTCCTGGCGGGCATGCAGCTCGCCGCCTTGCGCCAGACCCATCGGGACTCACCGGCAGCTTCCTTCTACCCGTTGCCTGCTGGCGCACGGAAGACGGCGACGCTTCGATTAAGCTCCCGACTGCTGTTCGCGATCACGGTATTGCTGTGGCTTCCGATGGTTGTCATCCCGGGCGGAGATGCGCTTTTGACGTTTGGCTCCTTGGCCGCAGGCTTATTGTTGGCGTTAGCTATGCGTTCTGCCTGGAAGCGCAGATGGCGCGAAGAGGACGAAGACGAGGAATAGTAAAAAAACGGACCGTTTCCCTGCTCGGGAACGGTCCGTTTTGAATTGGAAACATATTTCAGAGCAAGTTACACCAGGATGGAACGGCTAACGATAACCAACAGGATAAAGAGAACCAGGATCACACCTGTGCTCGTGAACAGGCCGCCGTAGCCGTAGCCGCCTCTTGCTTCTTCAATTCCGCTCATTTTCATTCCCCTTTCCCAATTAGGCGTTTTGTATTTGTACACCGTATTGTATGAGAAGAGGGGCTGACGTGCGTGGGCCAATGTGCCGTTCTCCGGCGGTTCGCCGCCTATTTGCCCTGCAGGTCTTGGACGCCTTGATAGATCAGATCAAACAGTTCTTCCAGATGCTCTTCCGCGATACAGGAGAAGGCGATCCGCAGGTCGGTGTCGCCCAGCGCGATCGTGCCGATGCCGTACTGGTGGATCAGATGCTGCCGCAGCGCTTCAGCCCCGACCGTCTTAAGTTTCAGGCACATGAAATAGCCGGAATTAAATGGGTAGTATTCCCATACGTCCCCATACTTGCCGCTGTCGAGCAGGGCTTTGACTTTATTGGCACGTCTCTTCATAATCCGGAATTTCTCTTCCTTCTGGGCGGCAAATTCCGGCGATTTCAGAGCGCGCAGTACAAACGTCTGCGAAGGATGAGCACCGCTCGAAATTGTGGCGCGAATAATCCCCAGCGTCTTCTGCTCCAATGCGGTCAGCACCGCTTGGTCTTCGGACGCAAACGTAATAAATCCAACGCGGAAGCCCCAGACGTATTCTTCTTTCGTTGCTCCGTCCACTTTGATCGGCAAAATCCGCGGATGCAGTCCCGCCAGTTGACCAAACAACGATTCATGAAGCGATTCCTCGAAAAATAACCCAAAATAAGCGTCGTCGGTCACAACGACTACATTAATGCCTTCTTCGGCCGCCGCTTGGATGGCAGCTACGATCTCTCTGCCTTCCTTCGTCCCCGGCGTATATCCGGTTGGATTGTTCGGGAAGTTCAAGATCACGATCGCTTTGCCTTTATCCTTCTGAGCCAAGAGCGCTTCGCGCAATCCGGCGCTGTTGAAGGTCATGTCTTCGGTGAATAACGGGAAGTTCACGATGTCAGCATGACGGCGAATGCCGAAAGTGAGCTCGTAGTTCTCCCAGTTTTTGTCCGGATAAATGACAACATCGCCTTCATCGACGAACAGATCGGCGACGATGCTGAGCCCGTGGGTCAGGGCGTTGGTAACAATCGGTTGGCCGAAGCTCTTGCCTTCGAGCGACGGATTCTCCTGAATCATTTTATCACGCCATACGCTGCGCAGCTCAGGTTTGCCTGCTGGCGGGGCATAAGGGTACAAATCCTGCGGTTTATAGGCGGACAAGGTGTCCTGAATCGCTGCAAGATGCATCGGGATGCCGTTTTCGGTAGCGATGCCAATCGTAGCGTTATATTTCTTAGCGTGGGCTGAAGCTTCGGCAGATTGGCTTAAAATGCCTTCCTTCGGGAAATAAATTTCCTTGCCCAGCGTGGACAGCATGTCATACACGTGCCGGTTGCCGGATTTGACGCTCTCGTTTAACTGCTCCGCGAGTGGGTTCATCACATTCATCCTTCCAAATCGGTTTGATATTTTAGGACAGTAACGTCTTAAACTGCCTAACATTATATCATTTCGACCCGGACACGTCACGGTGAAATCACAGCGGATTTGGCTTATTTTTCTGGGTGGGCCGGACAGTATTTCTTCATGAGGGCAATTGTCTCTGCATCCAGTTCATTCCCCCGCTGCTTGAGGCCGGAGGTGACGGCGGTTCGATTCGGTTCCTTCAAATTTTGTCCGAATTTAAATTTGGCGCTGATCGCTTCTGGCACAATCCGGCAAAGGGCTACGGCCTTCAGTTGTCCGGCATAGTCAGGATCCTCAGGCGTGATCGGGGCGTAACCGCCCTCCGGCTGCAGCTTCTCCATAAACAGGGTAAAGGCGTGAGCTTTTTCCTCAAGATCGTCCACCCTTTCCACCTGTCCGCGCACCATGACGCTTTTGAAGTAAGAGGAGGCCGGGCAGGCCAGCTTGGGATCGGTAAAATAAGATGGGATGATCGCATACTCCTTGGCAACTGTAAAGCTGACCCGTGGATCTTGAGTGATCTGCTTCATTTTCTCTCCCGCCAGGCTTCCGTGAAAATAGAAATGCTTGCCATCGTAAACGAAATTCAGCGGCGTGACCCGGCTCCAACCGTCCTCGCCGACCGTGCCGAGAAAGCCGAAGCTCATTTCCTGTAAAAACTCGTGAATTTCCGCCTCTTCTGTCATGCGAAATTCTTTTCTGCGCATGGTTGGTCCCCCCTCCGATGGTTTGACATTCAGCTTACGCCGGAAATTGACAATAAAAAAGAACCAATTTACATTAATTTTACTGGTCCAATTTCGGTTCATTTCGGGCGGAGACAGGGGGACTTGAGATGCCGGATTTTACGATTCCGTTGGCGTCGTTCAGCGAGAAATATCGATATAAATATTTAGCTTTGTACCATGCGCTTCGTGCGGCGATTCTCGACGGTACGCTGCCGGAGGGCACACGCCTGCCGGCGACCCGGGAGTTGGCCGAGTTATACGGCCTGTCCCGCGGGAGCGTCTCGCAGGCGTACGACATGCTCCACGCCGACGGCTACGTGCGGACCGCCGTCGGCAGCGGCACGTTTGTTGCCGGCGGGGTGCAGCCGCCGCAGGCGGACGAGGGGCCGAAGGCGCCGATCGCGTTGTCCCCTTG